>CAZBTA010000026.1:0-34508 GCA_964494515.1 uncultured Bryobacter sp. | reverse complement strand
ATGGGGACTGGTTTGGCGGGTATACGTATACGTGGCTGGGGAATGTGCACACGGGGCCGAAAGTGACGCGGATGGTGGACATGCTGGCGCGGCTGAAGCAGAACGGATTCCGGTATGTGATTGTGGATCGCAAACGGGCGCGGCAGGGCGGGACGATTTATACGGGGGACTTTTTGACGAGTGGAATGGTGGAGCCGAGTGTGGTTGTGCCGGGGACGGAGACGGTGTTTGATGATGGCAGGTATGCGGTGTTTCGACTAATCTGAAAGCTGCATGAAAAATCGTATTTTGGCCGTATTGGGTGTGGTGGTGTTGCTGGGGTCGTGTGTGTCGGAGAAGGAAAAAGCGCCAGCTTTGCCGGAGGCGAAGATTGACAAGGTGGTGCCGGAGAAGGTGCTTGAAGGGGAGCCGTTTAACCAGCAGCCGAACGGGGCGAGCGCGCTGAGTGTGCTGGGGGCGAATCTGGTGAAGGGGTCGCGGATCAAGATCAACGGGATGCCGCTTGAGACGGCGTCGAGTGATGGGACGAGTCTGGCGGCGCTGATTCCGACCTCGCTGTTTGCCAAGCCGGGGACGTACCCGGTGAGTGTGGAGACGCCGGATGGGCGGCAGACGAATACGTTGAACTGGGTGGTGCTGGCCAAGAGTGGTCCGGCGCCGGAGATCAAGAGCTTGCACCCGGATACGACGCAGGCGGGCAAGGCATTTAACGTGCAGCCGAACGGCATTGCGGCGATGGGCGTGGTGGGGACGAATTTCCTGCCGGGGGCCAAGGTGGTGATCGATGGCAAGGAGATGGAGACGTCGTTTGGGAATACGGATCAGTTGGGCGCGGTGGTGACGCCGGCGGCGTTTGCCAAGCCGGGCAAGTTCAAGGTGGTGATCAAGAACCCTGACGGCAAGACGAGCGCGCCGAAAGAGTTTGTTGTGACGAAATAATGGGGCGCAAAGAGTGGGCGGTATTGCTGGTGGCGCTGGGGTTGCTGGCGACGGCGACAATGCCGTGGCTGGGCAAGCTGGGGCTCGAGTATGACGAGGCCCACTTTTTGCCACTGGCGATCAAGATCGCCAATGGGGTGGAGCAGCGGCTGAATCCGCCGTGGGGTGTGACGGTGGCCGATCGCGCGGTGCCGTTTATGACGATGCCGTATGTGGGGACGCTGGATTCGTTTGTCTTCGCGGTGCCTTACAAGCTGTTTGGCGTAAGCCTGGTGGTGACGCGCGTGACGGCGCTGGTGCTGGGGATGCTTGTGTTTGTGCTGGCGTGGCTGGTGGCGCGGCGCGAGGGCGGATGGATGGCGGGCGTGGGCGTGCTGGGGATGATGCTGGCGGATCTGGAGCTGGTGTTGCATATCCCGACGCAGTTTGGGCCGTTTCTGATGCAGATGGTGCTGGGGCTGGGGGCGGTGTTGTGTTTTCAGGGGTGGTGGGAAAAGGGTGGGGCGTGGCGGTTCTTTGTGGGGGTGGGGTTGCTGGCGTTTGGGTTCCACGAGAAGCTGACGTTTATCTGGGTGGTGAGTTCGTTTGGGGTGGGGATGCTGGTGTTTGAAGGGGCGCGGACGTGGCGGCAGAGCCGGTGGTGGTATTGGCCGGTGGGGCTGGTGCTGGCGGTGTTGATTGTTAGCCCGATTCTGTATTTTGCGTGGGCGGTACCCGAGGTGGTGTTGGGGTTTGGCAAGTCGAGCACGAAGCTGCCGGCGGATTGGGGCGCGGTGTTCCGCGAGCGGTGGCATGTGTTTGACCTGATGATGCGGGGCAACTGGTCGGTGAGCTTTACGGTGGGCGAGATGCCCGAGGATATCCGGCGGGGGCCAGCGTTGCTTGTGTTGTTCTTTGTGGGGTTGGCAGCGGCGATCTGGCAACGGCAGCGGATGGCGCTGGTGCTGTATACGACGGCGATTGGGGTGTGGGTGTGGAACCTTGCGTTTCCTGAGGGCGGGCGCATGCATCATGTGTTGCTGATGGCGCCGCTGTGGCAGATTGCGGCGGCGGTGGCGATAGCGAGGTGTGGAAATCAGGTGCGCGCGCTGGGGGTGGCGCTGACGTTGTGGAGCGGGCTTGAGGCCGGGCGCATTTATGCGTGGTATGGCGAGAGGGTGCAGCAGACGGGTGGGGTGAATCACTGGAGCGATATGACGATGCGGGCGGCGGAGTGGTTTGACGCGCATCCGGAGATGGAACTGGTGACGACGTCGTGGGGTGTGGCGCGGCCAGTGTCGGTGTTAACGCATGGACGACTGGAGGCGACCGAGCATTACTTTGACACGCTGGCCGAGCCGCTGAGCGCGGAAACGGTGGGGCTGCTGGAAGAACGGATCGGCAAGGAGCGGCAGGTGTGGCTGGTGTCGAGCGTGATGCCGATTTATGAAGAGCAGTGGCGGCGGGTGGTGAAGATCGCCGAGGCGCAGGGCCGGCGGGTTTATCACCTGAAGACGTTCCGGGGGCGGGGTGGGGAACCGAAGCTCGAGGCGTATACATTTCTGCCGCCGCGGGGGCGACCGATGCAATGGTGGCCAGCGCAGGGGCAGACGTTTGCTGTGGGCGAAGGTGGGTTCCGCATGACGCTGGAGCGGGCGGCGCGTACAGGAGCGGATTCGCTTGAAGTGGAATGGCTGGACGCCGAAGGTAAGGTGGTGATGCGGGACTCGCGGAATTTTGAGTGGTTCCCGGTGATCACGGCGGGACGCGTGTTTGAGTTTACGCCGGGGTATTGGCCGAATGGATTTCTGCGCACGGTGCTGGGCAAAGAAGCGCCGGTGAAGGCGCGTATCGTGGGCACGGTGACGGCAAGCAAAGTGGAGGTGGCTGGACAATGAGGATGCTGCTTGTATTGGTGGGGATGGTGGCGTGGGGGCAGACGGCGGCGTTTGTCGAAGAGGCAAAGGCGCTGAAGCTGCCGCATCTGACGGTGGGCGTGACGTCGGCGGAGAAGACGGAATGGGTGAGCGGCGAGGGCCGGGCGCAGTTTCGCGCCGGGTCGATCACGAAGGTGTTTACGGCGATCGCGGTGATGCAACTAGTGGAGCAGGGGAAGGTGAAGCTCGAGGATCCGTTGAGCAAGCATCTGCCGGAGCTGGGCTATCGCGGGACGCTGGGGCAGGTGATGGAGCACCGGGCGGGGATTGTGCGAGAGCCGGGGCGGGGACATTACTTTGATGCGAAGCCGGCGACGTTGCGCGAGGTGACGGCAAGCCTGGTGCAAGTGAAGGAAGTGTATGAGCCGGGGACGGTGACGAAGTACTCGAATGCGGCGGTGACGCTGCTGGGGGATGTGATTGAACGGGTGAGCGGGGAGAAGTACGAGGACTACGTGCGGCGGCATATTCTCGAGCCGTTGGGTATGAAGAGCAGTGTGATGCGGGTGGGCGAGGCGGCGGGGCTGGTGCAGGGCAAGATGTGGACGGTGGATGGGCGAGAGTTTGACGCGCCACGATTTGAGCTGGGGCTGAGCGCGGCGGGGAATCTGATTACGACGGCTGAGGACCTGATGGCGTTTGCGCGGTGGGCGATGCAAGCGGATACGCGGCCGGTGCTGCAGCGCGAGACGTTGGACCGGATGTGGAAGAAGGGGGCGGGGGCGTTTGGGATCGGGTTTGTGGTGCGCGCCAATAGCGTGGGGCATACGGGCGCGGTGTATGGACACACGGCGGTGCTGGAGATCCGGCCGGCGGAGAAGAAAGCGGTGGTGGCGTTTGCGGCGAAGGATTGTGTGGATTATGCGCTGGTGCCGCTGGCGCGGATGGCGCTGGGTGACAAGTATGTGGCGGGGCAGCGGCCGCGTTTTCCGCAGCTTGAGAGCTATACGAAGATGCCGGCGGCATATCGATCGAGCGAGGTGGGCGAGTATGGGTGGGACTTTGACAAGTTGTATCTGCTGGAGCACAACGGCAAGCTGCATTGCCTGATCGAGTGGTTTTATCTGGCGGAGCTGGAGTCGGTGGGCAAGGGTGAGTACCGATTCCCGGACCGGTCGATTTATGCGGGTGAAAGAGTGGTGGTGAAGGCGGATGGGGTGATGGTGGGGCCGGTGTGGTTTCCGCGATTGCCGGAGCCGGATCGGAACTTCAGGATCCAGATGGTGAAGTCGCTGGATGAGGTGAAGCGGATTGCCGAGGCCAGTACGCCGCCCGTGCAGCCGGCGGGGCTGCGGGCGATGGAACTGGTGGACTTGCGGAAGATGAGCCGGAAGATGAAGTTTGATATCCGCTACGCGACAGCGAACAACTTTATGGGGGCGCCGCTCTACTCGCGGCCCGGAGCGTATCTGCAGAAGCCGGCGGCGGAGGCGTTGCTGAAGGCTGAGGAGGTGCTGAACCGGCAGGGGTATGGATTGTTGATCCATGATGCATACCGGCCGTGGCGAGTGACGAAGATGTTCTGGGAGGCGACGCCGGTGGCGCAGCGGAACTTTGTGGCGAACCCGGCTACGGGGTCGCGGCATAACCGTGGCTGTGCGGTGGATCTTTCGCTGTATGACCTGAAGACGGGGCAGCCGGTGGAGATGCCGAGCGGGTTTGATGAGTTCTCAGACCGGGCGTATCCGGATTATCCGGGTGGAACGTCGCGGGAGCGGTATTTGCGCGGGGTGTTGCGGCGGGCGATGGAGGGGGCGGGGTTTACGGTGAACGACGACGAGTGGTGGCACTTTGATTACCGGATGTGGAAGCAGTATCCGGTGGGGGTGCTTAGTTTCGAACAACTCGAGAGCCGCTGATCTTCGATTCGATCCAAAGGATGACGAGCAGCAGGAAGACGATGAGGCTGCAGGCGAGCGGCACCGTCATGGCGTAGGCGGCCGAGGAGTAATCGGCGAGCATGGCAATGATGGCCGGGGCGAGGAAACCACCGAGCATGCCGAGGCCAAAGATGCCGTGGAACATGCTGGCGTGATACTCGCGGAAACGGCTGCCGATGCGTTCGACGAGCAAGGGGTAGACGAAGGAAAAGCCGAAGGCGGAGAGCGTGAGGCCGAGGGCGGCGCCGAAGAAATTGCTGGTGGAAGCAAAAAAGAGAATGCCAAGCCAGGACATGGCGGCGCTCGAGAGCAGCAATCGCCGGTGGGGGAAACGGTCGAGGAAGGCCTGGGCGACAAAGCGGCCAGCCAGTAGCAAGACGCAATAGAAGGCGAGGAAGTACATGGCGGCGGCGGGGCTCATGCCGGCGCCGAGGATGAGGTGGAGGGAGATCCATTCGAGGAGGGAGAGTTCAGCGGCGGTCTCAAAGAAGAGCAGCGCGGCGAAGAGGATGTGGACGGGGCTACGGGATTCCTTTAGGACTTCGCGGAAACCGAGGTCGACGATGTCGGAATCCGGGGGAAGACCCTGACGGAAGATCCAGGCAGCGGCGGCAAAGGGCAATAAGGCGAGCAGTGCGAAGAGGCCCTTAAATTCGGTCCATGAGTAGGAGAGAGCCCCGAGCAAGGCGGTGAAAAAAGCACCGAGACCGATGAGACCGCCGGCGAGATTCACCGTAGCGGCGGGTTCGCGCTCATAGAGGCGCCTTAGCATCTGGAGGGTGGCGGCCATGATGCCGCCCTGAGCGGTACCTACGAGGGCGAGACTGAGGTGTCTTGAGAGCAGGGAAGCAGGGGGCGCGCTGAGCTCGATGAGGATGTTGCCGGTGGCGGCAACAAGCAGAGAAGCAAGCAGCAGCCGGTGGGCGCCAAAACGGGCGAGGAGGAAGTAGCTGAGGCGAAGGGCGAGCAGAATGCCGGCCAGAAAGCTGAGGAAATGGATGGCGATGGAGGGGTAAGGCGGGTTGAGATGGTAGCCCCAGGCGGTGAGCGTGCAGCCGGGGAGGACGAGCAGGCCACCGATGAGATAAAAACCGAGAAAAGCGCGGCGGTTGGCGCCCTGCAATCTCGAGTCGGCCTGGACCATTGTTTGATTGTAGCGAGATTGGTTTTAGCGCCACACCACAAGTTACGGGTGCGTTTTCAGGGCTACCACAACGGGTAGGTGCATGATGCACAAAAAGGTCTTGACCGTGTTTGGGAACGGATTTAAGATCGAAACATCACTGAGAAAGGAGGTGGTCCAGTCGAATGAAAATTGGCAGTAAATCAGACGAGACATCAATGCGCGAGGTGATCGACTGCTGAAGCAGAGTTGATCAAAGCGAAGACTCCTTCAGTGTCGAGGAGTCGAAGTGACTGTGGACCGGTTGCCTTGCGCAAGACAGGTCTGGTGAAATCCCGCTCGAGAGCCCCAAAGTGTGGCGCGAGCGGGATTTTTCTTTGAATCGAGAGTCCTTCTTCTATAAGCCGGTTTTTGTATCGCCTTGCGGCGACGGCAATCATTCCTCTAGTCCTGCGGCTTGCGCCGAGGATCCAGCAGCCTACCCGGAAGTCATAACGAGACGAGCCGCCTCTGCTCCCCTATTTGGCCTTGCTCCGCGTGGGGTTTACCCTGCCAGGCACGATTGCTCGGCCCGCGGTGCGCTTTTACCGCACCATTTCACCCTTACCCCCTGTGACAGGGGCGGTATATTTTCTGTGGCACTTTCCGTCCAAGCCGCTTTGAGCGACCCAGCCCGGCCGTTAGCCGGCACGTTGCCCTGTGGAGACCGGACTTTCCTCTCGAAAAAACCCTACGAATAGGGAAAATTCCAGCGATTGCCCGAAGAAGGACTAAAGGCAGTTTAACACCCCGACGATAGGACGATGGTACTTTCGCGAGTGTTCGAAGAGCGCTCGGGTAGGGAAAATGTCAAAAAGTCCCATCGGTACTTCCCCTGATAACTATTGAAAAATCAGGGAAAAATGAAAAAGTACTTGTCGAAGAATAAGATTTGTACTATTCTTTAAGGGTCTAAGGACTATAACTTTGGTACCGTAGACACGGAGGAAAATATTAGATGCGCTTTATCTCAACACTTTGCCTGCTGCTCGGAGCCTCCTTCGCTTCGTACGCTGGTCTGATCACCAGTGCTACGGGGAACATGACGGGCCCGAACGGCTATTTGCAGAATTTCAACACTGGCAGCTTGTCGCCGACCGGTACGCTTGCGGCGAACAACCCGCTCCCGCTGACCTCGTTCTTCCCGACTGGCATCGCTATCGGCGCCTCGGGCGTGAACGTAACGATCACCTCTGGTGGCCCTGGCAGCGGCGGTGGATCCTTTAACACCGGCTCGACTGGCGCTCTGCGCGAAAGCACCAGTGGCAACTTCGTAATCACCAACTGGAGCGGTGCCGATTTCAGCTCTGCTTCGAGCTTCGCCCGGACCATCACGCTGACCTTCAGCCAGGCGATTAGCGAATTCCTGGTGGACTACACCGGTTCGAACGCGCCGGCTGCGACGAACTACTTCTACATCAATGGCGACAACACGACGACCTACGACCTCGGCACGGGTTCTGGTCAGATCGGCCTTGACAACAGCAACATCAGCTCGGTCACGTTCTTCACGAACGGTACTGATGGCAACACCGGTATCGGTAGCGACCTCGTTTTGCTGGACAACCTCCGCATCGTGACGAATGCTAACGGTAACCCGAACACCGGCACTGGCACCGGCAACCCGAACCCGGGTGACGTGCCGGAACCGTCGACCTATGCCCTGATCGGTGCTGGTCTGATGGGTCTTGCCTACGCTCGTCGCAAGAAGTAAGAAATCGCTGAATCCAAGAATGTACTAAAGGCCGCCCGGCAACGGGCGGTCTTTTTTTATTTGGCGCGGGAAACGGGATAAGTTAAAAGAGTGAGCGTTTCGATCCTTAAGAAGCTGGAAGATTTGCCGTTGCTTTCGAAGACGCCGGCGGCGTGGGCCGAGGCGGCGCTGGAAGATCCGATTGCACTGTTGATCGATCATGCATTTCTCGAAATGAAGGCGGCGCAGAACGCCATGGAACTGATGACACGATGGCCGAATGAGTGGACGCCGGGCTGGGTGGAGGCGATGACGAGCGTTGCGCGTGACGAGGCATCGCATCTGGCGCAGGTGACAAGATTGCTGATTCGCCGGGGCGGGCAGATGGAGCGCGGGCACAAGAGCTTTTACGCCTCTGATCTGCGGCGGCTGGTGCGGGCGGGCAAGGCAGGGGAAACATTGGACCGGCTGATTGTGTCGGCGCTGATTGAGGCCCGGAGTTGTGAACGATTCTCGGTGCTGGCGCAGGCAAAGAATGTGGATGAGGAAATGGGGGCGTTTTACCGCGCGCTATTTGCAAGCGAACTGGGGCATTACAAGGTGTTTCTGAAGCTGGCGCTGAAGATGGCGCCCAAGGCGGAAGTGATGACGCGGTGGAACTGGATGCTCGAGGAAGAAGCGCGCATTATCGCCGCGCAGCCGCCGGGCAGCCGCATCCATAGCGGCTGGGGTGAGGCCGTGGTGGCCAAGGCGAGCTAACGCGGGATGTTGAGGGTGGCGTAGAAATCCTCAAGAGTTTGCCCTGGCGCGGCAGTGAACGTGCGACCGGCAAGCGAGACATCAACGATGCGATCGAGGCGGAAGTTGCGAAAGGCGGCTCGCGTCTCACACCAGGCCAGAAGGGTCCAGACATTGCCCCAATAGAAGATACCCAATGGGCGGAGGTGGCGAGAGGACTCGCGGGCCTCGCCGTCACGGTAATGGCAGCTGACGACTTCGTGTTGTTCGATGGCGCGGCGGAGCATGTCGAGCTGGCTCGCCGCCGCCCTGTCGCCCGGAGCGTGGGGAAAGTGAAGCGGTGACTGGTCCAGGGCGGCGGCGCGGGCGGGCGGGATGACATGACGGATCTTGCCCAAGGCTGTTTCAGCCGCAAGACGCAATTGTGGGCCACTCCAGGCGCGAACAAAGCGCAGTCCGGCGGCAAGAGCCTGGATCTCGTCGAGATCAAACATCAGCGGTGGTACCTCAAAGCCCCTGGCGAGGCGATAGCCAACGCCGGCCTCGCCCTCGATGGGTACTCCAGAGAGGGACAGATCGCGGATATCGCGGTAGATGGTACGGGTGGAGGTCTGGAGCCGTTGTGCGAGGTGGGCAGCGGTGGTGAGCCGCCGCCCGCGGAGGTGCTGCACGATTTGGAAGAGCCGGTCGGCACGACGCATCGTTAGTGATTGTAGCGGTGGTTAGAGGTTGGGAGCGTGGAGACCGACGCGATTTCCTTCGCTGTCGCGGATGATGGCGAAGTAGCCCATGGGAGGCGGCAGGGCGGTGGCGGGAGTGAGAATGGCGAGCCCCAGAGAGGTGGCGCGCTCGAGGACACGATTGAGGGCGGGCTCGGCATTGAGATAGATGAGCGGGCCATGCTCGCCGGGCTGATGCAGCGGGCTGCGGATGACGGCGGCGCTGGTGGAGCCGGGCTGATAAGAGAAAACGCCCATTTCGAGAGGGCCGGCGGTGCGGCGCTCGATGGGCGTATCGAGGAGCTGGGTGTAGGTAGCGATGGCGCGATCGAGGTCGGTGGCGGGAATTTCCGCCCAGACGAGGCGATGGGCGCGAGTGGTTTTGTTTTCCATGCTGTCAGTGTGCCGGGGGGCTACTGACAGCATGGTGTCAGCAGAGATCTAGACGCCGACGGTTTCTTCACTCTTGGAATAGGTCTTCTCGACGTAGTCGTTGAGCATGGCCGTGAACTCTTCAACGATGTGATCGCCGCGGAGGGTCTTGAAGAGTTTGGAATCGACGTAGACGGGGGCCACTGGTTCCTCAAAGGTGCCGGGCAGGGAAATGCCAATGTTGGCGTGCTTGGACTCGCCCGGGCCGTTGACGATGCAACCCATGACAGCGACCTTCATGGCTTCGACGCCGGGGTATTGGGTCTTCCAGACGGGCATCTGATCGCGGAGGTAGCGCTGGATCTGATCGGCGAGTTCCTGGAAGTAGGTGGAGGTGGTGCGACCGCAGCCGGGGCAGGCGGTGACCTGCGGAGTGAACGTGCGCAACTCGAGGGCCTGGAGGATCTGCTGGCAGACGATGACTTCTTCGGTGCGATCGCCATTGGGCAGCGGGGTGAGCGAGGCGCGGATGGTATCGCCGATGCCTTCCTGCAGCAAGACGCTGAGGGCGGCGGTGGTGTAGGTAATGCCCTTTGAGCCCAGGCCGGCTTCGGTGAGGCCGAGGTGGATCGGATAATCACAACGGGCGGCGAGCTTGCGATTGACGATGATGAGGTCCTGCACGCCGGAAACTTTGGCGCTGAGCAGGATCATGTTGTGGGCGAGGCCATAGCGCTCGGCGGCTTCGGCGGCAAGCAGGGCGGATTCGACAATGGCGTTGAGGGTGACTTCGCGGGCATCAAGGGGCTGAGGCAGACGGGCGTTTTCGTCCATCATGCGGGTGAGCAGGGCGCTGTCGAGCGAGCCCCAATTGACGCCGATGCGGACGGGCCGGTTGTACTCGATGGCGCACTCGATCATGGTGCGGAAGTTGTCATCGGTCTTGCGGCCGATGTTCACATTGCCGGGATTGATGCGGTACTTGGCGAGGGCGCGGGCGCAGTCAGGATACTTTTTCAGTAACAAATGTCCGTTGTAGTGGAAGTCACCTACGAGAGGGACATTGACGCCATGCAGCATCAGCGTGTCCTTGATCTTGGGAACGGCCTGGGCAGCTTCGTCGGTGTTGACCGTAATCCGGACCACCTCGGAGCCAGCCTTGGCAAGGGCCATCACCTGGTTGGCGGTGGAGGTGACGTCGGCGGTATCCGTATTTGTCATGGATTGAACCATGATCGGATTGGTGCCGCCAACCTTGACTCCTCCGACATCGACAACGGTGCTCTTGCGGCGTGTATATGACATGAATTTCTCCTGAATTCACAATTTTACCAGTCCGCGAGGAATGAAGTAGCGTTAAGCTGGTAGGTGTAGAACGCTGTATCCCCCGCCCCGCGCAGCGAAACCAAAACGCCGTTAACTCCCAGTTTGAGATCTTCCCTTTTCCGTAACGCATCCTCGAAGGAGTGGATCTAAATGTCAGTGGCAGGCAAATCCGTATTATTGGCAGGGCTTGAGCCCGAGCTTGCACAGGAACTTCACCTTTACCTTGAATCGAAGGGCCTTGAAGTGCAAGAGAGCGAAAAACTCGCTGGAAATCCGCACGTGGACCTCGTGTTTTGTGAAACGCATCACCCTGGTTTGCATGACTTGTTGCGGGCTGTTGGAAGTCCCGTGATTGTAGTGAGCCGCGTGCCGGAAGTGAATGACTGGCTGGACGCAATGGACGCTGGTGCGGCGGACTATTGCGCGGCTCCGTTTGAGAAGGATCAACTGGACTGGATCCTCGAATCGAATCTCGGCGGCAACACGGCAGCGATGGTCGCTGCATACTAGCCCGATTGGGCATAGAATCATAGGTTCCGAGCCAAGCGCGGAAAGGAACACTATGGAAAATCAAAAGCCAATCAGCAGAAGAAACGCGACGCTCGCCCTGGGCACGGCGTTTACCACCTCGATCTTTACCGGTAATGTGAAAGGCGCCAACGATCGTGTTGCCGTGGGCTTTATCGGCCTTGGGGCGATGGGTTCGGGCAATCTGAGCTACGCGATGCGGGTGCCAGGATTGCAGCCGGCCGCATTGTGCGATGTGTACCAGCCGCACCTCGAGCGCGCCGAAGCGGCGGCTCGCAAGGGTGGGTATGAGATCAAGGGGACGGACGATTTCCGCAAGATTCTCGCCGACAAGTCGATTGACGCGGTCTGCATCTCGACGCCTGACCACTGGCATGCTTACATGACCGTTGAGGCTTGTAAGGCGGGCAAGGATGTCTACGTGGAAAAGCCGGCATCCGTTTATGTGGATGAAGGGCAGAAGATGGTGGAGGCCGCGCGCAAGTACAAGCGCATTGTACAGGCCGGGACGATGCAACGCTCGGGTGGTTACTTCAAGAAGGCCGCCGAGTTAGTGAAGAGCGGCATTCTGGGTGAAGTTACATTTGTGCATACCTGGCAGGCGGGTGCGACCAACAAGCAGGGCTGGGGCAATCCACAGGATGGTGAAGTGCCGCTGGGTCTGAACTGGGATATGTGGCTGGGGCCGGCGCCGAAGGTGCCGTTTAATGCGAACCGCTGGGGCGTGAAGGCGGCAACGTTCCCGACGTTCCGCTACTTCTGGGATTACGCTGGTGGGGCGATGACGGATTGGGGTGTGCATTTGCTCGACCCGGTGCACCAGTGCTTTGACGAAGTGATGCCGTCGGCGATCTCGGCGATGGGCAACAAGCTGTATGTGACCGACAACCGCGACACGCCGGACACGATGCTGGCGACGTTTGAGTATCCGAAGTTCATTGCGAGCTACGAGAGCCGGACGGCGAACCCGATGCCGATGTTCGGGCAGGGCGCGGCGACCTCGATCCACGGTACGGAAGCGACGCTGATTGTGAATCGCAGTGGATGCTGGCTGGTGCCGAACGCGAAGTCGCAGGTGGTGGAGCAGACCTATACGAACAACGACGAAATGCGTCAGATGAACGTGCCGCACTGGCAGAACTGGCTTGACTGCATCAAGAGCCGGCAGAAGCCGCAGAGCGAAATCGAGACGTGCGTGCGCAGCTCGACGGTTTGCATCCTGGCGAACCTGTCGATGCGGTTCAAGACGCGGCTTGATTGGGATGAGAAGAACTGGACGGTGAAGCAGGCCGAGGTGAAGCCTTATCTGAAGGCGAAGTATCGCGCGCCATGGAAGCTGGAAGTCTAGAGCAAGCTGGTTAAGTGCGAGGCCCCCGGTACGCAAGTGTCGGGGGCCTTTTGATTTTCAGGCGCGGTTCTGATTGAGGTAGGTGGCGACTTTGCCGACGGTGTCGACCCAGATGCCATTCGCGGGGTCTTTGAGGTAGTCGGCGAGTTGGCGGAGCGCTTCGACGTCGGTGGTTTGGGCGGCGGACTTGCCGATCTCGTGGCCGGCGAAGACGACCCAACGGTTATCCTGCGCGGCCTTTTCGAGGACAGCTTTCATCCAGGAGAAATCGCGGCCGTCGAAGTGGGTGCCCATAAGCTGTGAGAAGTCGCAGACGCGGGGGACATTGGGCATTTCGTCGAGGTAGCCGCGGCCGGTCTGGAAGCGATCGGCGATGAGGGGGACGTAGCTGCGCGTGGTGCGGCCGCGGCCGATGAACTTGAGGCCGCAAGGATAGGCGAATTGGCGCGTGCGAACGCCGAGAGTTGATTCGATTTGCGCGGTGGCGTTGTCGATGTCGGCGGCCATTTCCTCGAGGGTGTAGTCTTCGAGCGGACGAGTAAAGCGGTAGTTGGCCGTGCAGGCATGGGCCGTCGAGTGGTTGCCAATCTCGTGGCCCTGGCGGATCATTTCCTTCCAGCCGTCGACGCGCTTGGACATGGCGGGCAGGGAGAGGTAGAACGTGCCCTTGAGCTTGAGCTCTTCGAGTAGTTTGAGGCCCGTGTCGATCTGGGAGAGGCGGGCGTCGTCCCAGGTTAGAGAGACGGCGAGGCGCTTGCCCTCGGGCCAGCGAAAGGCGGGCTGGGCCTGGGCCGCCAGGGCAGTAGCGAGAAACAGGCGACGCGATTGCATGGGATCGATGCTATTACATTTGTGGCCTCTGTCGAAAGTAGGAGAAAGAGGGATGACTTGTAGCCGATGACCCTTTCGGCACCGGGCGTGACGATGGCTGCATGGTGAAATGTCTGTCGTTGTTTTTACTGGTTGCGTTGGGGCTGTGGGCGGAGCGGGTTCGGGGTGTGGTGAAGGATGCCCGCACCGGAGAGGCGCTGGAGCGGGTACGGATTGAAGTGGTGGGTGAGGCGCTAACGGTGTTGAGCGCGGCCGATGGTGGCTTTGTGCTTGAGGCGGCGGCGGGGCGTGATTTGAGCCTGCGAGTGTCGGCGCCGAGCTATGCGCTGCTGAAGTTGCGTATTGCGGCGGGAGACCTGGCACGTCCGCTCGAAATCGCCTTGCAGCCTGACGCAGACAGTGTGAAGGCGAGCGTTACAGTGAGCGGCGATCTGTTTGCCGGGGCGGATGTGGCGGTGACGCCATCGGAGCATACGCTGAACAAGCAGGAACTGCAGGCGCTGGGCACAAGCGTGATCGGGGATCCGTTGCGATCAGTGCAGGCTTTGCCTTCGGTGACGACGACGAACGATAACCGGGGCGAGGTGTCGGTGCGCGGGTCGAGCATGGATCGGGTGGGGTTGATGGTGGATGGGGTGTTGCTGGATGGGTTTTTGCATCAGATTGCTTCCGAGTCGCTGAGCACGGATCGGGAGCGGGCGTCGTTCTCGATTGTGACGCCGGATCGCATCGCAGAGATCTCGTTGCTGAATGGAGCGTTCCCGGCGCAGCACGGGCTGCGCACGGCGGGCTTGGTACAACTGACGACGCGGGATGGGAATCGCGAGAAGCCAGACTTTCGCATCAGCTCGGGTTTGACGCTGGGCACGTCGATCGTCCACGACGGGCCGCTGGCGCGGAAGAAGGGATCGTATCTGATCGGGATGCGCTCGAGCGCGCTGAATCCGCTGAACGGCGGCAACGACGATGTGAAAGCGCGCTTTGACGATGGACAGTTCAAGATGTTGTTTGACCTGACGAGCCGGCACCGGGTGGGCGTGTCGGCACTGCTGGGGCAGTTTCGTTATGAGGATCGCAAAGAGGCGCGAACGGCGGGGCGTGATGTGGTGACGCAGGCGAACTCGGCGTCACTGGCGGTGATGGCACATTGGGACTGGACGATCTCGCCCGGGGCGATTGTGGCGACAAAGGTGTTTCATACGCAGGTGGGGTTGAACGTGTTGAACCGCGATGCGACGTTGCTCGGACGATTGCCGCGGAAGCAATGGGGTGTGAGGCAAGACTGGACGGTGCGCGGTGTGCAGGCCGGGTTGTATCTGCGCAGTGTCGAGGCAGAGGGCAGTGCAGCGGGCGTGGATGCCTATCGGGGGTCGACAACCGAGGGTAACTACTATGCACAAACCACGCAGCGGCTGGCGAAGACGGTGAATGTGACGGCGGGATTGCGCCTCGAGCAGAACCGTTTGACGCAGGAGAATCATTTGAGCCCGCGTGTGGCCGTGGCCTGGAATCCGGGGGCAGGGGCGCTACGGCTGGTAGCCGGCTATGGGCGCCACCGGCAGTTTGCTGATCTGAATGATGTGCTGGCAACGGAGGGAAATCGCGCGCTACGGGCGGAGACAACAGATCACTTTACGGCGGCCGCAGAGATGCGGGTGGGCGAGAGGGCGCGGATGCGGCTTGAGGTGTTTGAGCGGCGGGATCGGGATCAGGTGTTCCGGTTGAACGAGCCGCGGATTGTCAATGGCCTCGTGATCGACGCGGCGGGGCGACCAGAGAACTCGTTGCGTGGGAGGGCGCGCGGGCTAGAGTTGATGGTGCAGCGGCGTAGCGGCAATCGCTTTTCGGGCTGGGCCTCGTATGCCTATCTGCACACGAAGATGAGCGAGCAACGCACGGGGCTGACGTTTGCCACCGATAACGATCAGCGGCACACGGGCAGCCTGTTTGGAGCCTACCGGCTATCGGAGAAATGGAGCATGAATGCCATCTACCGCGTGAGCAGTGGTGCACCGTTCGGCGCGTTTCTGCGGCGTGACGCGGTGGGGCGTTACTTCCTCGACAGCCAGCGCAATGCGTTGCGACTGCGATCGTATGGACGGCTTGATTTGCGATTGAATCGCACGTGGCACTACCGGGCCACACGATGGAGCCTGATGATCGAGAGTTTGAATGTCCTGAATCAGGGCAATCTGAGCCCGAACGGGATTGAGCGTTACGACAGCCGTACGGGCCAGGTATTGAGCCCGGTGACGCTGTATGGCTTTACGCGAACGGCAACGGCTGGCGTGGTGCTGCAGTTCTAATCGACGATGCGCAGCTCGAGCTTTGAGCCATCGGGGCCGCCGATGAAGACGCGCTGGGTGGCCTTGATGAAGTCGGTGTTGCGCGCTTTGGGGATGTCGAGAAACTGCTGCGGATTGCGATCAGTGAGCGGGAACCAGCTGCTCTGCACATGCACCATGATGCGGTGGCCGCGACGGAACGTGTGGGCAATATCGGGCATCTCGAAGGTGATGCGATCGGGCTGGTTGGGCGTGAAGGCGACCGGTTTCTCGATGCTCTTGCGGTACTTGCCGCGGAAGGGCTCGCCACGCACGAGCTGCTGGTAGCTGCCCATGCGCGTGGGGCCGGGCGGAGTGGGCTCGGGGTAATCGCCAGGGTAGACGTCGATGAGTTTGACGTCGAAGTCGCTGTCGGTGCCGGAGGTGGAGACCTTGAGATCGACGGTGATGGGGCCCATGACGGTGATGTCGCGCTCAAGCGGCTCGGTCTTGAAGACGAGCACGTCGGGGCGAGCGGAGGCGAAGCGCTGGTCTTCGGTCATGTAGGTGTTGGAGACGGCGACGGTGACCGTGGGGATGTAAGGCACGGGCTTGGCGGGGTCGGAGATGTATTCCTCAAAGGTCTGCTTCGGCGCGGCGGTGGTGGCGAGCTTGCCGTCGGCGGCGAGATGGAATGCGACCGGTTTTGCGTTTGCCGGCGGCCAGACGTCGAAGCGGCGCCACTGGTTGACGCCGGTTTCAAACACCCAGGCCTTGGCGAGATTGCCATCGCCCTTGCCCTTGAGGAAGTGCTGGAAGAAGGGGAACTCGATCTTCTCGCGGTAGTGAACGCCGGTCTTTGAGCCGAACAGGACATTGCCCAGGCGATCGCCATCGCCGCGCGCGAAGCCGCCATGATTCCAGGGGCCCATGACGAGGAGATTGCGGTTGAGCGGCTTGGCGCGCTCGATCTCCTTGAAGGTGCGCAGGGGGCCGATGGGGTCCTCGGTGTCATACCAGCCGCCGACAGTGAGCACGGCGGGCTTGGTGGGCTGGTAGTGGCGCCAGATGGAGCGGGACTTCCAGAACTCGTCGTAGGTGGTGTGGTCCATGTGCTCGGTCCAGAAGCGCTGGGTGCGCTTGAAGTACTTCTCTTCGGCGTTGGCGAGGGAGCCGAGGTTGAGGTAGAACTCGTAGCCGTCGGGCGTGCCGAAGTCAAAGCCAGGGCCAGCGGGGGCAGGAGGCGTGGGGTCGCCGGCGCGGTCCTTGAAGTTGGAATAGAAGCGGAAGCGATGGGCGAGCATGAAGGCGCCGTTGTGATAGCTGTCGTCGTTGAGGTAGTAATCGCTCACCGGGGCCTGGGGCGAGACGGCGACGAGAGCGGGATGGCTATCGATGAGAGCGGCGCTGGCGAAGAAGCCGGGCTGGGAGATGCCCCAGATGCCGACCTTGCCGGTGTTGTGCGGGATGTTCTTGGTGAGCCACTCGATGGTGTCGTAGGCGTCGGAGGATTCGTCGGTGTCCTTGGGGCCCTGCTTGTTGGGCTTGAAGGGGCGGGTGAGGGTGAAGGAGCCTTCACTCATGTTGCGGCCGCGAACGTCCTGATAGACGAAGATGAACTTCTCACGCGAGAACAACTGTGAAGGGCCGAGATTGGCAGGGAACTTGTCGCTGCCGTAGGGGGCGACGCTGTAGGGCGTGCGCTGCAGCATGATGGGGTAATTCTTGCCTTCGGAGAAGGCATCCTTGGGGATGTAGACGCTGGTGAACAGGCGAATGCCGTCGCGCATGGGGATGTAGTGATCGAACTTCGAGTAGTTCTCGCGCAGGAACGGATCAACCGGCGGAGGGGTCGCGGTTTGGGCCCCAAGCGTGACCACCAAAAGCGAGAGAGCGGCAATGAATCGCATAAGGGCGATTATAAAGGGCATTGCCGCTCTCGCCAGGGGTTACTGGGCGAAGTTGAAATGAAGATCAACGGGGAGGGTGGAGGGAACCCCGACCCCGTTGCGCTGGGCGGCGGCGAACTTGTAGTCGTACACCATGCGAATGGCGGCGGCTACGAGCTCGGGGCGGCCAGAGATTGGTTCGACGCGGCGGATCTTGCCGGCGGCATCGAGGTGGACATTGAGTTTGACGGCGCCAGGAGTTTTGGAGACGCCGTAAAGGTAGCTGGCGGACTTGGGTGAATCGGCGAGGATCTCGGCGGGCTTGATCTGCTCGGCGGCGAACAATGTGGCGGCGGCGATGGCGAGTATGGCGATTAAGGTTTTCATGGTGTCTGTTCCTCTCTGCTGTAGATACGCGAATTGAGAGGGCAAGAAAGCGCAGATGTGACGAAGCGGATGGGCTGAAACGGAGAAGGGAACTGATAGCCTGAAGGTTTATGCGATATGTGAGCACGCGGGGCGAAGACCGCGGCAGTGGCTTTCAGGAAATTCTGCTGGGTGGATTGATGGCCGATGGCGGACTGGCGATGCCGGTGGAGTATCCGCAGGTGACGACGGCAGAGTTGGAACAGATGGCGCGGATGAACTACCGCGAGCTGGCGTTTGATGTGTTGCGGCGGTTTGCCACCGATGTGCCGGAGGGGACGCTGCGGGGGCTGGTGGAGAAGACGTATACGGCGGCGGTGTATTCCAACGGACGCCCGGATGATGACGCAAACGAGATTACGCCGGCGCGCAAGCTTGAGGATGATCTTTATCTGCTCGCGCTATCGAACGGGCCGACGCTTGCGTTCAAGGACATGGCGATGCAACTGCTCGGCAACCTGTTTGAGTGGGCGCTGGGTGAGCGGGGCGAGACGCTGAACATTCTGGGAGCGACGAGTGGGGATACGGGATCGTCGGCCGAATATGCGATGCGCGGCAAGAAGGGCATTCGCGTGTTCATGCTGTCGCCGCACGGGAAGATGAGCGCGTTTCAGACGGCGCAGATGTTTTCGCTCGATGATGAGAACATCCACAACCTCGCTGTACGCGGAGTGTTTGATGACTGCCAGGATGTGGTGAAAGCGGTGTCGAATGATCTCGAGTTCAAGCAGCAATACCGCATTGGTACGGTGAATTCGATCAACTGGGCGCGCGTGGTGGCGCAGGTGGTGTACTACTTCAAGGGCTACTTTGCGGTGGCGCACGAGGTGGGGGCGCCGGTGAGCTTTGCGGTGCCGTCGGGGAACTTTGGCAATATCTGCGCGGGGCACATTGCGCGGATGATGGGGCTGCCGGTGAAACGGCTGATTCTCGCGACAAACGAGAATGATGTGCTCGATGAATTCTTCCGTACGGGTGTGTACCGGCCACGGCGGACAGCTGAGACGCGGCAGACCTCGAGCCCGTCGATGGATATCTCGAAGGCGTCGAACTTTGAGCGGTTTATCTATGACCTGGTGGGGCGTGATGCCGGGCGTGTGCGGGAGCTGTGGCGGCAGGTGGACGCCGGTGGGGCGTTTGATCTGAGCGCGACACCGGAGTGGGCGGGGATTGGGCGGTATGGGTTTGTGAGTGGGCGCAGCACGCACGCTAACCGGGTGGAGACGATCCGCGAGACGTGGGCGAAGTATGGCGTGACGGTGGATCCGCATACGGCGGATGGGTTGAAGGTGGCGGCGGAGTTCCGTGAGCCGGGGGTGCCCGTGGTGTGTCTTGAGACGGCGCTGCCGGCGAAGTTTGGCGAGACGATCCGCGAGGCGCTGGGGCGTGACCCGGAGCGGCCGGCCGCGTTTGCCGATGTGGAGCAGAAGCCACAGCGGAGCGTGGTGGTGGACGCCGATGCGGCGGTGGTGAAGCAGTACATCCGCGATCACGTGCGCTAGCGGCGCGCGGATTCGACGAGGTGGCGCGCGGCCGTGGGCCAATCGGGATAGTCGAAGCGGAAGCCCGCGTTGATGAGGCGGGTGGGGATGACGCGACGGGACTTGAGGATGAGCTCGGTCTCGGTGCGCAAGAAGAACGCGCCGATCTCAAGCATCCAGCGCGTGGCCGGCAGGCCGATGGGCTGGCCCCAGGCGTCGCGCAAAGCGGCCATGAACTCACGATTGGGCAAAGGGTGGGGCGAGCAGATGTTGATCGGGCCCGAGAGCGACTCGTTGTCGATGATGAACTCGATCGCGCGGCAGAAATCCTGATGGTGGACCCAAGAGACGTATTGCGTGCCCGGGCCATTGGTGCCGCCAAGGCCGTAGCGGACGAGGTTGGAAAGCACGGAGAAGACACCGCCCGCGTCGGGGCTCATGGTCATGGCCGAGCGCAGGGCGACTTTGCGCGTGTGGGGAGTTGGAGCGTCGTTGAAGGCCTGCTCCCATTGGGTCGCGACTTCGATCGAGAAGTTCCAGGGGACGCGATCGCCGATCTGGCCGGTGAGGTCGTCCTGCGGGGTGTCTACAGAATGGCGGTAGATGGTGGCCGTGGAGGCATTGAGCCAGAGGCGGGGCGGGCGATGTGCGGCGGCGATGGCCGTGCCGATCGCGCGGGTGGAATCGAGGCGTGAGCGAAGGATCTGGTCGCGATTGGTGGCGTTGTAGCGGCAGTTGACGCTGCGGCCGGCGAGGTTGATGACGACGTCGGTTTCGTTGAGCAGGAGAGACCAACTACCTTGGGATTCGGAATCCCAGGGGATGCAGCGCCAGGGCAACTGGCGGGGGTAACGCGAGAGGACGGTGACCTCGTGACCGAGGGCAACCAGGCGCCGGGCGAGGAGCGTACCCACTTGTCCTGTCCCGCCCGGGATCAGAAACCGCAAAGCGGCGCTCATTTACTTGATGGGATGTTCGAGGGGGTTGAGGAGCTTCAACTTTCGGAAGCGGCGGAAGCCCAAATCAGCGGAGGCGAGGGTGGCGCCGTGTTCTATCGCGATGGCGGCCAGGACAGCGTCCGTGGTTTCGGAGCCGCGGATATTGGTGTCGTGAAGACACAGCCGAAGGTGGGGCAAGTGCAGCTTGTCCGGGTTGAGCGTGACAACTTGTGGAAAGCTGAGGAAGCGTTCGAGTACATCGAGTACCTCATCCACTGTTTCGGTTGAATTGACGAGACGCGGGTTGGTGGAGATGCGGAGGAATGCCCACGCCGAAATCCAGGGAACCGCAATGGTCTCGCCGGAAGCAAGCGTACCATTGAGCCAGCGCTGCATGGCTTCGTGCTGCGGGAAACCATTGTTGAAGGCGTAGATGAGGACGTTGGCGTCGAGAAGGATCAACGACCACTCTCTTCGTCGAGCATTTCGAGTAGCTTCGAAGTGCTATCGAAGTTGATGCCCGGGTGTGGCTTGATGTTCAAAGGCTTGATGGCAAAAGGTGTGCTCGTTCTTTGCTGTTCACGCTTGAGCAGGCCGAGGCGGAGCGTCTCGTTGAGGAACTCTTTCATGGGCTGATTGGCGGCGCGGGAGAGGCGGCGGAGCTTCTCGAGAACGTCTTCGTCGATGTCAACGGTGGTGCGCATCTTTGATGCTTCCAGTCTAGCATCAATGATGCGTCATGATTGGCTTGCTTGATTGGCTCGGATTGGACTACGATTATGGATTATTGGCATGATCCAATTGCCCCAAATCGACGGCCAATCGGAAACTCCACTGTACCGCCAGGTGTATGAAGGCCTGCGGGACAGCATATTGGCTGGTGCGCTGAAGGAAGGCGACCGGCTGCCGCCGACGCGCGACCTGGCGGGGCAGCTTGGTTTGAACCGGGCGACGGTGAGCGCGGCTTATGCGTTGCTTGAAGAAGATGGCCTGGTGAGCGGACAGGTAGGGCGCGGCAGTTTTGTGCAGGGGCGGGGCAGTGGGACGACGCAGGAGATCTCGTTTGCCACTTCAAGACCGGCCGAAGAGCTGTTTCCGATCGAGGAAGTGCAAAAGGTAACGGCCGAGGTGATGCGACGCTCGGCGGCTGAGGTGCTGCAGCTGGGCTCGCCGCTGGGCTACCGGCCGTTGCGGCAGTACCTGATGGAAGAGGCGCTGGCCGAGGGCGTGTTCGACCCGGAGACGGATGATCTGATGATCACCTCGGGGTGCCAGCAGGCGTTTGACCTGATCCAGAAGAGCCTGATCAGCGAGGGCGGATTGCTGTATGCCGAGGAGCCGATTTACCCCGGGCTCAAGAATGCGTTTGGCCGGAAGCTGACGGCTGAGGTGACGCAGCCTGGTATTGAAGCGATGCTGGTGACGCCGAGCTTTCGCAACCCGACCGGATACACGATGAGCCTCGCCGAGCGGCGGGAGCTGGCCGAACAGGCACGGGTGAGCAGGCGGTTGCTGATCGAAGTGGATATCTATTCGCGACTGCGCTATGAGGGCGAGGCATTACCGACCGTACGGTCGATGGGCGCGCCGACGTTGCTGTTGCGGAGCTTTTCGAAGATCGCTTTTCCGGGGCTGCGCGTGGGCTGGGTGATCGGGCCGAAGGCGATGATCGAGCGGCTGATGACGGCCAAGCAGTGGACGGACCTGCATTCGGATCAGTTGTCACAGGCGATTTTGCTTGAGTTTGCGCGGAGTGGACGACTGGAGGCGCACCTTGAGCGCGTGCTTGAGGCCGGCAGGATGCGGCTGAAGACGACGCTCGATACGCTCGAGCAGGTGTTGCCCGAAGGCGCGCGCTATACGCGGCCGCAGGGCGGCATGAACCTGTGGGTGACGCTGCCGGAGGGATGTGACAGCGCGGCGGTGCTCGAGAAGGCACGGCGCGCGGGTGTGAGTTATTTGCCGGGGCGCTACTTCAGCGTGGCCACCCCGCTCAATGAAAGTTTGCGTTTGAGTTTTGCCGGACTGAGTCCTGCCCGCATTGTGGAAGGACTGAGACGGCTTGGCCCATTGTTTGAAGACGAGGCCCGCATGGCCTCGCGCTATCGCGACCCTCGACCAGAAATGGCGATGGTGTAAGAACTGATTGAATCGGAGAGAGAGGAAATGATCTTAAACGAAGCGTTCCGCAAGAAGATCGGCCTGGCCGAGATGTTGAAGGGTGGCGTGATCATGGACGTCACCAATGCCGAGCAGGCTCGCATCGCCGAGAAAGCCGGCGCGGTGGCCGTGATGGCGCTGATCCGCGTGCCGAGCGACATCCGCAAAGAGGGTGGCGTGGCGCGCATGTCGCCGATCTCGATCATTCGCGAGATCCAGCAGACGGTATCGATCCCGGTGATGGCCAAGGCGCGTATCGGCCACTTTGTCGAAGCGCAGGTGCTTGAGGCGTTGAAGGTGGACTTCATCGATGAGAGCGAAGTGCTGACCCCGGCCGACGAAGAGAATCACATCGACAAGCATCCGTTCAACGTGCCGTTTGTTTGCGGTTGCCGCAACCTTGGTGAGGCGCTGCGCCGCATCGGTGAAGGCGCCGCGATGATTCGCACCAAGGGCGAAGCGGGCACGGGCAACGTGGTGGAAGCCGTGCGTCACATGCGCACGATCATGCGTGAGATGCGCCAGCTGACCACGATGCGCCCCGATGAGCTGATGGTGGCCGCCAAGAACCACCAGGCGCCGTTTGAGCTGATCGAATACTGCGCCAAGCACGGCAAGCTGCCGGTGCCGAACTTCTCGGCGGGCGGCATTGCGACGCCGGCTGACGCGGCGTTGATGATGCAACTGGGCGCCGAGACGGTGTTCGTCGGCAGCGGCATCTACAAGAGCCCCGATCCGGAAGCGTTTGCCAAAGCGATCGTCAAGGCGACGCTGCACTACAACGATCCGGAGAAGGTGCTTGAGGCGTGCGAAGAGCTGCCGGATGGCATGCCTGGCATCGACGTGCGTCAGATTCGTGAAGAGGAGTTGATGGCTGGCCGTGGCTGGTAACGGCAAGCTCTTCGGCGTACTCGCACTGCAGGGAGATTTTGAAAAGCACCAGCTCGCGCTTGAGCGGGCTGGTGCGCGGCAGTGTGAGGTGAGAACTCTGGAGCAGTTGAACAGCGTGGATGCGTTGGTGATCCCCGGTGGGGAATCGACGACCATGCTGCGGCTGATGGATTACTACGATCTGTTTGAGCCGATGCGGGCGTTTGGGCAAACGAAGCCGGTGTTTGGCACGTGTGCCGGGGCGATCCTGATGGCGCGTGGTGTAAGCTCGCCGGCGCAAAAGTCGCTCGACCTGATGGATATTGATGTCGAGCGCAACGCTTATGGCCGGCAGGTGGATTCGCGCATCGTGTCGATTGAATCGAGCGTGGGGGATATTGAAGCCGTGTTCATCCGGGCGCCGATCATCCGGCGGACGGGCGAGCAGGTGGAAGTGCTGGCGAGTTATCTTGGGGATGCAGTGTTGGTACGGCAGGGGCGCCATATGGCCGCGACGTTCCATCCGGAGCTGACGGATTCCACGACGGTGCACCGCCTGTTTATCGACCTCGTCGAGCAATGAAACAACGCGTTTTGTTTGTATGTGTGGGGAATGCCTGCCGGTCGCAAATGGCGGAGGCATTCGCCCGTTCCTATGGGCACGATGTCATCGAGCCGGTCAGCGCGGGGCTTTCGCCTGGCATGATGGTGGACGGCAATACGAAGGCCGTCATGGGCGAGCGAGGTTTGTCGCTGGATGACCAGTTTCCGAAGCCGCTTGAGGAAGCGCTGCAGCCGATGCCGCAGTTGGTGGTGAATATGAGCGGAGCGAACCTGCCGCATCATCTGGCCGGGGTGGCCGTGGAATCGTGGCGGGTGCGCGATCCGATCGGTGAGGCGCCAGGGGTGCATCGCGAGGTGCGCGATGAAATCGAAGGGCTGGTGATGAATCTTGTGTTGCGGCTGCGGCAGCGCAAGATGGCCGCCGCGCCGACACCGACGAATCCGGAGAAGCCGAAGCGATTCAAGTTTGGCCGGATGGTTTAGCGTCTATAGCCCGCCGAGAAAGTGGTGGACGAATTGGACAACGACGCTGCCTTCGCCCACGCTACTGGCTACACGTTTGACCGAGCCAGAGCGAACGTCGCCGGCGGCAAACACGCCGGGCATTGATGTCTCAAGCAACATGGGATCCCGCGGGAGCGGCCACTTTGAGGTGGTGACGCCATCTTTCTTGAGCTGCGGCCCGGTGCGGATGAAGCCATGATCGTCGAGGCAAACAGTTCCCTTGAGCCAATCGGTGCGAGGCTGGGCGCCAATGAAAATGAACAGCAGACGGGCGGGGATGGTCTCGCTTATGCCGGTCTTGTTGTTAAGCAACGTGATCGACTCGAGGTGATCGCTGCCACTGACGCCGGTGACCTCAGTGAATGAAAGCAACTCGATATTGGGCGTAGCGGCAATCTGATCGATGAGGTATTGGCTCATGGTGGCCGAAAGGCCATCGCCACGCAGGATCATGCGGACTTTGCTGGCGTACTGGGAGAAGAACATGGCGGCCTGACCGGCGCTGTTAGCGCCACCAACGACGTAGACTTCTTCGTTGGCGCAACTGGGTGCTTCGGTAGTGGCCGCGCCGTAATAAACGCCGGCGCCGGTGAACTTGTCGATATCGGGAATCTTGAGCCTGCGCCATGCCAGCCCGGTTGCCAGCAATACGACCGAGCCGGCCACTTCGCTGCCATCGGTGAACGTGAGCACCTTGAAGTTGCCCTCGGCACGGAGGCGGGTGACCTCCTGTGGGGAAAGGATCTCGGTGCCAAACTTGCGGGCCTGCGCGACGGCGCGACGGGAGAGGTCGCCACCGCTGAGGCCGGCAGGGAAGCCAAGGTAATTCTCAATGCGGGAGCTGAGCGCGGCCTGACCACCGGGGGCCTCGCGATCGATCATAAGCGTCTTGAGCCCTTCGCTGGCGCCATACACGGCAGCGGCAAGGCCAGCGGGGCCAGCGCCGACGACGATGAGGTCGTAGTATTGGGTGCTCGGGTGGGTGGTGAGCCCGAGGCGGGTGGCGAGGGCATCCGTGTCTGGACAATCCGTGCAGCTCTGGTCTTCAAAGACAACGAGTGGCAGGCGCCGGCCGGGGGTGAGGTGGGTGGACAGGCGCGGGTCCTTTTGGGCTTCGGCGGCATCAACCCAGCGGAAGGGGATGTGATTGCGACCAAGAAAATCCTTGATGCGGTGGGCGTCAGGGCTCCAGCGCTGGCCAATCACGTGGATGCCGCGGAAGGGCGGGGCATAAACCGTGTGCCAGTCGGCAAGCAGATCGTCGAGCACGGGGTAGAGGTGTTGCTCGGGCGGGTCCCAAGGCTTCATCAGGTAGTGATGGAGGCGGACCTCGTTGATGGCGGCAATGGCGGCGGTGGTATCGGCGTAGGCGGTAAGCAGGGCGCGGCGGGAATCAGGGTGCAACTCGCGAGCCTGGGCGAGGAAGGTGACGCCATCCATTTCGGGCATGCGCTGGTCGGCGAGGATGAGAGCGACGTCGTCGTTGCGGTCGCGAATCTGCTCAAGCAGAGCAAGGGCATCGCGGCCGGATTCGGCGCGGATGATGCGGTAGCTCGAGGCGTAGCGGGCGCGGAGGTCGCGTTCGATGCCACGCAGTACGGCGGCATCGTCGTCAACGGTGAGGATGAAGGGCTTGGGCACTGGTTGGTCCTTAGGTGAAACTGCGAACAAAGTTAGCGGCGATCGTGGCCGGGGGTGTAGCTTTGATGGTGGCTTCCGCATTCCAGATTCGCATGGCAGGGACAGAAATTCGTCCTGCCAATTTGTCGAGGGCAGACCTGAGAGCGGGATGAGCCTCGAGCGCGGCGCGGCGGACAGCGAGACAGCACTCATAAGGTGGGAAAAAGCGCTTGTCGTCTTCGAGGGCGATGAAGCGATTGTCGGCGAGGGCGGCGTCGGTGGAATTGCCCGCGACGAGGTCGACCTCCCCGGCATCGAGGGCGCGGTAGAGCAGGCCGAGGTCCATGGTGCGGAGGTTGCCAGAGGTCTGCAGTGGGTAGGCCTGGCGGAAGCTGGGCCAGCCATCGGGGCGTTGCTCAAACTCATAGCCGACGCCAATGCGCCAGTCGGTTTTGCGCGTTGCCGCGTCGCTGAGCGTGCGGATGTTGAGCGTGCTGGAATCGGGTCGGCGCATCACCATGGCAAAGGTGTTGGAGAAGCCGAGGCGCCAGCCCCATTCGACATTGTGACGCTCCAGATAGGTGCGCCGGACGAGGTTGAAAACCTCTTCGGGGTCGCGCGAGAGGGGCAGCTTGAGACAACTGGTGAGGGCGGTGCCGGAATACTCGGGGTACAGATCGAGTGAGCCATCGAGCAGGCTCTGGTGCGCGATAAGGCTACCGCCGAGATGCAGGCGGGCCCGGGGCGTAAGGCCAGGCGTGCGGGCAAGGTGTTGGGTGAGGATCTCGCCGAGGATGTCCTGCTCGGTGAAATTCTTGGCGCCCACCGTAACCGATGCGCCGCGCGAGCAGGAAGCCGCTAGCGCTGGTAGAAAGAGTACTTGCCTTCGATCCATAAAAACAGGCGGTCGGCGAGGAGAGCAAGCAATGCGGCGGGGATTGCGCCTTCGAGCAACAGACCTGTATCCACTGTAGCGAGCCCGCGATACAGGAGCACGCCGAGCCCGCCGGCGCCAACGGCGGCGGCCACCGTGGCCGTGGCGATAGTCGTCACGGTGGCGATGCGCAAGCCCGCAATAATGGCCGGGGCGGCAAGTGGCAACTCGATCTCGAGCAACACTTCACGAGGTGACATGCCGAGCGAGACAGCGGCTTCGCGAATGGCGGGGGCAATCTGCGTGAGGCCCAGAACGGTGTTGCGCAGGACGGGCATCAGCGCATAGAGAAAAAGCGCGAGGATGGCCAGGCGCGGCCCGATGCCGCCAATCCAGGGTAATGGCAACAGCAGGCCAAGCAAGGCAAGGCCGGGGATTGTCTGGATGATGTCGGCCACTGTGAGAACAAGCCGGCCCCAGCGTGAGTGGCGATAGGCCCACACGCCCATGGGAATGCCGGTGAACGTGGCCGCGGCGATGGCCGTTGCAACCAGGACGATGTGTTCGAGAATCAGCGTGGTCATGGGGCGAGTGTCTCGAGGGTGGCACGGACGGTGGGATGTGTCGCGGCTTGAAGCTCGGCGGGTGTGCCAGAGAAAACGATGCGGCCCTGATCGAGGAAGATGATCTGATCGCTGAGGCGCATGGCTTCGCGGAGATCGTGAGTGACCAGTATGAAGGGATGGGGTAGCGCGAGAACGACATTCTGCAACTCGCGGCGCAGTAGTGGATCGAGGGCGGAGAATGGCTCATCGAGCAGCAGCAGATTGGGCTTGAGGGCCAGCGCGCGAGCAAGGGCGACGCGTTGCTGCTGGCCGCCGGAGAGCTGGTGGGGGTAGCGATCGAGTTCGCCGGGCCTGAGGCCGAGCGAGAGGGCCAGCGAGTCGACTTCGTCGGGATGGCCCAGAAAGCGCGCGATTTGGCGCCGGGCCGTCCAGTGGGGGAACAAGCCGAGTTGCTGGGGTACAAAGCTGGTGCGAGTGATGTGCGGGGCCAGGCGTACGATGCCAGCGCTCGGGGTGATGAGGCCATTCACCAGACGGAGCAAAGTCGACTTGCCGCTGCCGCTGGCGCCGATCACCGTGGTGCGCGAAGCAGCGAGTGAAACAGAGAGCTGGTCGAAGACCATCGTGGAGCCATAGCGGACGCTGACCTTTTCAAAGTCGATCATGTGCGACGGGCAACAGGGAGGCGGATGGCAAAACAGGTGCCGCTGGGGCTTGACTTGAAACGGATGTCGCCCTGGTGCTGTTTGACGATGCGGTAAGTGGTGTCGAGCCCAAGACCGGTACCCTCGCCTTGCGGCTTGGTGGTGAAGAATGGATCGAAGACCTTGTCGGCGATCTCGGCGGGGATGCCCGGGCCGTTGTCTGAAATCTCAACCAGAATGTTTGGGCCCTCACGCGAGGTGCGGACAGTGAGCTGCGCGTTGGGAGACTTGGCCGCCTCCATGGCGTCGAGCGCGTTGTCGATGAGGTTGGTCCAGACCTGATTCAACTGGCCACCATGACCGCACACCGGAGGCAGGTCGGGGGCGTAGGACGTCTCAAGGCGAATACCGGATTTGAAGCGGAAGCCGAACAGGGTCAGGGTAGTCTCGAGATTGTTGTTGATGTCGATCTCGGCCATCGAGGCCCGGTCCATGAAGCTGTAGCTCTTCATGGCGCCGACGATGTCGCTAAGCCGTGAGGTGGCGCTGTGGATTTGGCTCAGCACCTGTTCCATCTCGATGGCGGCGGCGACACGGTAGAGCGAGTATTCACGGACTTCGGCCGGCCAATGGCAGGTGGCCTGTTTGAGTGAGGTGGCATCAAAGGCCGCATTCACGAGGCTCGGCGCGGCATGCCAGGCATCTTCGACGCCGATCGACTCAAGCCAGGTGAGGATGGCCTCTTCACGGTCGCTGCGGGTGAGCGAGTCAATGGGGACAGCGTTGCGCACGCGCTCAATCGCCAGTGCCTCGAGGGCGCGGACTTCCTCGTAGACCTGTGGCGAAGGGCAGATGACGGCGAGCCGGTCGAGCGAGTCGCGATAGCACTTGAACAGATCGAGGGCGCTGCCACTGGCTTGACGGGCGGCGGAGGCAGGGTTGTTGAGCTCATGGGCGAGGCCGGCGGAGAGCTTGCCGATGGCGGCGAGTTTGTCGGTCTGGCTGACGACTTTGGTGCTCTCGCGGACGCGATCGGTCAGGACGCCAACCAGGCGGGGGATGAGTTCAGGAATCTGCTGGTAGAGCTCGGGGAAGTGACTTTTGTGCAGAATCAGGGCGTGCAGATCGGTTGCGGCGCGAGTATTCAGCGGGAAGGTCTTCATACGCGAGAACGGCAACAAGCCGGTGACGCGACCGGTCTCGAAGATGAAAGATGGTGTTTCGGCGTCGACGGTGGTGGTGACGTGAAGGGTTCCAGTGAGGATGAAGACCATGAACTGCGCCTCATCACCGGAGCGGTTCAAAATCTCGCCAGCGGTTACACGGAGTTCTTCACCATGATCGAGCAGCCATTGAAGCTGGCTGTCGGGCAGATCCTCCAGAACCTGAATCACGCGAAGGTCGGCGGGGCTGAGTGTGGTTGTCACGCTGCCCTGATTATCGCGAATTCTTTACCAGGGAGCTTCTGAAGGGTAAGTGACGGTGACGACGGGGGCGGACATCGTGCGCGCGAGGCCGGGCGTAACAAAGCTGATTGGATAGCCCGAGATACGAATGGTGACGCGGCCTTCGGGTGTGCCGAGATCCGCCGTGGAGACCGAGATCATCGCGGCGGTGAGCGATGGCAGCAGCGGCGTGCCGGTGGCCGTGTAGGAGTTATAGAGCGCGACATTCTTGATGCGGTCGACTTGTGACGGGTCAAGCACGGCAACGCGCGCAGCGGCACGAGCGCGCTCGGTAAGCGTCTGCTGGAAGTACAGGTACTGGCCAAAGTCGATGATGCCGAACAGCATCGTGAGAAACACGAGCAGCGTCAGCGCGGACTCAACCAGAGCCTGACCTTTACGACGGGATGTAGGGCGACGGTGCATCATTAGCAGCCAATTGGGCAGTATTGCCCCATATAAGGAAATTGTAGTGAAGGCTTGTTGTTGATCGAGAACTTTCTGACCAGGGCGTCGATCTGGAACGAGTTGACGCGCACGGTTACCGTCTGGGGAACGAACTTTGAATCCCAGGTTACGATAACGCCCACGTCAGACGGGCTCAAGCCGGGAACGACAGGGATCGCATTGACTGGCACCGTGGGCGAACCGTAGACAACGACATTGCGGATGGCGGTCTGGTAGCTGGCCGGCACCGCGCCATTGCCATTGTTGCTGATCTTGGCCATCGAGGCGTAACGCGCGCCGCTGCGGACGGCATTGGTGAGCGCGTTGTACAGGTAGAACGTGTAGCCAAACTGGAAGGTGCCCAGAAACAGGAACACCAGCAGGGTGGCGGAAAGAGCAAACTCGACGAAAACATTGCCGTTGCGCCGGCGGAGAACGGGGATGCGGGAAATCATTCGACTAACCTCACAACATAGGAGCCCGCGCCATCATAGGCGGAGTTGGTGCCGCCGGACGTGCGCGAGCCCATGTAGATGGCGCACCAGGTTTTATTGCCGCCGTTGGGATAGCTGTTCGGCAGCAGGAAGGCAGCAAAGCCCAGCACTTTATTGGCAGGCACGGTAAGCGGGCCACCGTTGACCGGCATGACCACCATCCGCATGCCATTGCCGTAGTAGGCGGGCGCGGTGCCAGGCGTGGGATTGTAATTCGTGAGATCGGTGTCCAGCGCTGCCCGCGCCTCAAGCGCGTTCTGCATGGACTGCTTTTGACCGTTCGTGAGGTTGATCACGTCGCCGATATTGAGCGGCTGAGTCTGCTTGAGGCCCTGAATCGCGTCGGCGATGGCAGAGGCGGCCTGCAGTTCAAAGTAGCCGCGATTGGCGCCTGGGACGTTGGTGTTCTCCGAGTAGTTGTACTGGGGCCAGTTGACCTGGTTGCCCGCACAGGAATCGTTTCGCTTGGCATTGCCCGGCCACAGGAACGCATATTCCTGACCCACGGTCATGCCGAAATTGGGGTCGCTCGCGCTCAGCGCAAAGGGCGTAAAGGGCATGTACCCGCCATTGGGGAACGTTTCGGCAATCTGGGCGCCAATGGCCTGGCCGAGAACTGAGGTGGCGACCGGCGCGCCGACCGCTTGCAGAAAGGAGTTGTTCAAGCTGGGGCGGACAATGACGCGAACAAAGCCGTACCCCTTGGGGTTATTGATCGGCTGGCTTTCCCAGGGGCCGAGACGGGATTTGGCGAACTGGACGGTGGTGACCCCGGATGGAATTGCCTGGGTATTGAAGTTGTAGCGGTTGGTGCTTGTGGAGACCACCGATTCGGCTGCGTCAAGGCCGGACTTCTTGCCGTTGAGCTCCAGGGCGGCGGCAATCGCGGCAGAGTCAGCAAATGCCTGTGCTTCGCTCTTGGCGATGAAGATGCGGCCCAGATCAATGGCGAGGCCCAATACGCCAAGCAGGACAAACAGAGAAAGCGCCGTGGCCAATACAACGAATCCGCGTTCACGGCGGCGCCGATTGGGCGGGGATAGTGTTCCTGACAGCAAAGTTTCTCGGTTCATAGTTGGTCCGATACTGATCTATCGTCGGACCGCCCGAGGACATTAGCTAGGTAAAGAACCTAATTACCCATACTACCGATGTCATATGTCCAAAATTTCTTTTTTTCCGGCCCGCCATAGCGATGTCGGGGCCTAAGGTACTGGGACTAAAGCGGTTTGAATTGGTACTCCGAGCTATTTGCGATGTCAGGCATCGCTGCTAGCCTTCAGAAGGAAGCGTGGAGATTCCATACAACGTGATGAAATATTTTCTTTTGACAAGTCTGCTGGCCGCCACATTGAGCGCTGGCACGATTCAGATCACCTACGATAACGGCCTCTCTGGCAACAGCAAGCGGACCGCCAAGGTGAACGCCACCTTCAATACCAACTCTTTGACTCTTGTGATTAACGGTGTTGTGGCTGACATCAACGATGTTGGCCAGGCTGTTTCGGGCGTCGATTTCAGCATTGTGGGCGGCTTGACGGGTACACTGGCAAGCACGAGCGGTCAGCTGATCAATGTTGTCGGTGGGGGTGTTTATTCGAACACCGCAGGAAATCCGGATTGGTTCCAGGATTCGCCGAGTGATTTTGAGACGACCGCCCTCGGCAGCAGCAATCCTGATCATGTACTGATCGGGGCACCCAACGGTAGCAACGTCTATGGCAATGCGAATGGCAGTATCAGAAACAACGGGCCTCACAACCCGTTTGTGAAAGAGCAAATCACTCTGGTTTACAACATCTCTGGTTTGACCTCGACCAGCAATTTCTCGAGCTTCCGCATTGCCTTTGGCACGGGGCCGACATGGTTTGACATTCCGTCAGATCGCATTCCGCCGAACGAAGTGCCGGATGTTCCGGAACCCGCGACCTACGCCATGATGGGCGGTGCGCTGATCGGGCTTGTGTTCCTGCGTCGCAAGAAGTAAAGATTGTAGTTCCATTAGCAAAACAAAAGGCCACCGGAAAATTCCGGTGGCCTTTTGCTTTTGAGTTGAGTTGTTTAGCGGCGCACGGTCACGCCGGTTGAGGTGGTGGTGTTGCCAGCCGCATCGTAGGCGCGGCCAGTGAGGACGTAGGTCCCCGAGGCGACCCTGCGAGTATTCCACTGAATCGTGAACGGGGCCGTCGTGGAAGACGCGGTGAGCCGCCCGTTGACAAAGAGGTCTACTTTGGTCACAGCACGATCATCACTCGCATTGAATCTGATGTCGACCAAGCCAAACACCGTGCTGTTGACAGAGGGTGAAGTGATCGAGATCATCGGAGCGGTTGTGTCGGCCGTGGTGGTCGTGCTGCCTGTGGAAGGAGGAGGGGCGGACGACGTCGTAGTGGCCAAAGCCTTTGCGCCGGCTACCGCCTTGGCCGCGTTAATGCGACCGTGGCCGAAGATGTTGTCCCAGCCGGTGCCGCCCAGATCGTCAACTGCCGCGATCATGACATTGCGGATCTGCGTGGCCGTCAAGGCGGGATTCGCGGAAATTGCGAGAGCAGCCACACCCGCGACGATCGGCGAGGAGAACGACGTGCCGCAGGCTCCACCATAGCTGCCACCATTGAAAGTAGTGGTGACACAGCCTGGCGCGGATACCATGACGCGGGGGCCCGTGGTGGACCACGAGTAGATCGCATCATTGTTGTCGGTGGCGCTTACGGCGAACAGGTTCGGCGAGGCAGCAATGGAGCTCAGAGCGCCGCTGTTGCCGGCCGAAACTGCTACGAAGCCGCCTTTGGAGCGGAAGTAGGAAGCGGCTGCATCGACACTGGTGCTGCCAGTGACGTCGAAGCTGATGTTGGCCACGCGGGCACCACGGTCTGCCGCCCACTGCAGTCCAGCTGCAATTGTGCCGAATGTCGCCAGACCGGCGGTATCGGTAACGCGAATAGGCATGATGTACGTGTCCCAGGACACGCCAGCGACGCCCACGCCATTGTTGCTAATGGCTGTGGCGGTACCGGCAACTTTGGTGCCATGGCCGTGCACGTCGGCAGTTAAGCTGTTGTTATCATTAGTGTTCCAGCCGGGGACCAGCTTCAGGGCAAGATCGGGATGAGTCGGGTCGACACCCGAATCGAGGATCGCAATCGTGACCGAAGTGCTGCCTTTGGTGGTAAGCCATGCAGTCGGCGCTGCAATCTTTGGCAAATGCCACTGGCTGGAGTATTGAGGATCATTGGGAGCAATTTGCTCGGGAACAAGGAGATGATCCTGTTCGGCAAATGCCACGTCTTCGCGATTCTTGAGTTCCTTTGCTACCTGTTCGAGGTCGGCATCCTCTTCCAATTCCACTTCGTGGATCGGAAGCACTCCGAGTTGCTTGGAGCGCTTTGCTTTATGCCCCCTGAACAGGGACGCAGCGCGGTCAGGATCGACATCGGACTTGAAGCCCACAAGAATTTTTCCGGGGATCGGAATCTTTTCCTGGGCAAACCCGACATGGGACAAGAGAAGGAAGACAGAACACGTGGCGATTATTTTCATGCTGATTCAACCGTGTAAAAGTGAAATCGACTCAAGTCAGACACGGCAGGTTGGGCAGATCGCCTTAAAAGCCCCTAGGAACTTCCCTGACGAGAGTACTGCACTCAGAATAGCCTAAAAGTACTGTGAGTTTGGGTCTAGGCCCAAAAACGTTCTACTTGACAGCCACTCCGTATGCCTGACAAGCTAAACATTCGACCCATTTCTGGTAAACATTAGGCAAACCCATGGCCGCGTCTTTTGAAAACGAAATTCAGGAGCATGTGCTCGAATCCACGCTGGACAGCGTGGACGCCGCAGATCAGGCGGCAATCGATCTGGCTCGCAAGA
>CAZBTA010000025.1:0-34869 GCA_964494515.1 uncultured Bryobacter sp. | reverse complement strand
ATGAACCGCCGCTGGGAGATCGTCTAACGGTAGGACAGCAGATTCTGACTCTGCTTATCGGGGTTCGAATCCCTGTCTCCCAGCCAATTCCTTCCTGGTTCAAATTCCTTCCCGAACAACCTGTGTGATGGTGTAGGCTTGCATATTCGCGAGCTAAACATGTCACAAAATACCCGTACCTGGTGGAGAACCGAAGACTGGACCGTGGTCTGGATCGGATTGCTGGCGCTGGCGGCAGTGCTTTGGGGCTATAAGCCCGCTTCGCTTTCCTTCAAATGGGTCGAGCCAGGGCAGATTCCAGGATTGCTCTCAACTCGACTGCTTGAGCTGGGCGTGCTGGGGTATGTGCTTTCGGTGGTGGGGATGCTGGTGCTCGGGGTGAAGATTGGTGAGTTCACGAAGGGGTTTCCGGTGGTGTTTGCGCTGGGCGTGACGGCGCATGTGCTGGCCGGGAATGCGACGGCGAATGCGTGGGGCATTGAGTTTGTGATCTTTGCGCTGGTGGTGGGGTTGCTTGTTTCGAATACAGTGGGGACGCCCAAATGGCTTGAGGCGGCGGTGCGCACGGAGTTCTACATCAAGACGGGCATTATTCTCATGGGGGCGACGATTATCTTCCGTGAGATCTTGCAGGCGGGGATGTTGGGGATTCTGCAATCGGTGCTGGTTGTGGTGGTGGTTTGGTATTTCAGCTTTTGGCTCGCGAAGAAGATGCGGCTCGATGACGAGTTTGCGGCGATGCTGTCGACCGCCGTATCGATCTGTGGCGTGTCGGCGGCGATTGCGGCTTGTGGGGCGATACAGGGCGACCGGCGCAAGCTGAGCTATGTGACGTCGATTGTGCTGATCGTGGCGGTGCCGATGATTGTGATTCAGCCGTGGCTGATCAAGACGTTTGGGATTCCGGATGCGGTGGCGGGGGCGTGGCTGGGCGGGACACTGGATACGACGGGATCGGTGGTGGCGGCGGGAGAACTGATCAGCGAGACGGCGACGAAGGTGGGGACGATTGTGAAGTTTTCGCAGAATGTGCTGATCGGGGCGGCGGCTTTTCTGCTGTCGGTGTGGTGGAGCGCGCGGTCGTCGCAGAAGGCGGAAGTGTCGGTGATCTGGGAGCGGTTTCCGAAGTTTGTGCTGGGGTTTGTGGGGGCGTCGCTGGTGTTCTCGTTTGTGCTCGATGCGGGCGTGGCGGCGAAGGCGAAGCCGGCGATTACGAGCCTGAGGAACATGTGGTTTGCGATGGCGTTTGTATCGATTGGGCTCGAGACGAAGTTTACCGACCTGCTGACCACCGAGGAAGGCAGACCGTTCTGGAGCTTCCTCGGGGCGCAGGCGTTTAATGCAGTGTGGACGCTGGTGCTGGCGTGGCTGATCTTTGGCGGCGTGTGGTTTGAGACGCCGAAGTTCTAGCCGTTATTTGGGGGTGACGTGGATGAGGGCGCCGGGATTGGCGTCCTCAAGCAGCCAGAGCGTGCCATCGGGAGCTTGGGCAACGTCGCGGATGCGCTTGCCGAGATCCCAACGTTCGGCTGTCTTCGCGCCGCCCTTGCCATCGAAGATGATGCGATTGAGCGAGTGGCTGCCCATGCCGCTGACGAAGCCGTTGCCGTCCCACTGGGGGAAGGCTTTCTTGCCGCGGTAGAACATGAGGTTGCCGGGGGCGATGACGGGGGTCCAGTAGATGACGGGCTTGGTGTAGGCGGAGGTTGAGTCGTGGCTGGGGATCGGGACTTCGTTGTAGTTCATGCCGAAGGAGACGACGGGCCAGCCGTAGTTCTTGCCCTTTTCGACGAGGTTGAGTTCGTCGCCGCCGCGGGGGCCGTGTTCGACTTCCCAGAGCTCACCGGTGGGCGAGAAGGCGAGGCCGTAGGGGGCGCGGAAGCCCATGGCCCAGGTTTCGGAAGGCGTGAGATTGGGGCCGGGGAACGTGTAGGTGCTGACGACCTTGGCGGTCTTGGCGGCTTCGGTGTCGCGCGGGGGATCGATCAGGGAGATGGTGGGCTCACCGGTCTTGCCGGCCCAGGGATTGCCGGGGGCGGGCTTGCCGTCGAGGGTGAGGCGGACGACCTTGCCGACGGGCTGGTTGGGGTCCTGGGCGGGCGTCATGCGCTGGCGATCGCCGACGCTCATGTAGATGTATTCGCCATCGGGCGAGAAGGCGATCTGACCGCCGGCCTGGCCGCCCTTGCCGCGCGGCATCTGGCGCCAGATGACCTGGAAGTCGAGCAGGCGGGGCGCGCGGCCGGCATTGAGCTTGGCCTTGGCGAGGACCTGGCTGCCGCCGTATTCGCCGGGTTCGATGTAGGTGATGTAGACGGTTTCGTCAGTGGCGAACTTGGGGGAAACGAAGATGCCGAGCATGCCGTTCTGGCCCTGCCAGTAGACGGGGGGCGTGCCACCGAGGGGGGCGATCTTTTCGCCTTCGGCGGAGACGAGCCAGATGGGACCGATCTTCTCGGTGATCAGCATGCGGCCATCGGGCAGGAAAGCGATGCGATAGGGCAGGGAGAAGGTGGATACCGTGGTGACCTTGAAGGGCAGGGTGGGCTCGGGCTTGAGGTTGCCGGCGTTAACCTGCGACCAAAGTGAACTGGTGGCGAGGGCGAAAAGCCCCGCGGCGAAAGAAAGTCTCATCATGCTTGTCCTCTCAACACTTAAGCATATTGGGGGATTCGCGCGTTGAGCCAGTAGATGTGGATTTTTTCGCGTGATTGAGCATGAGAACTGCAGTTTTGGCGGTGATGTGCGGCGTGGCGGCGTGGGGACAGGTGAGCGCGGTCGGCAATACTGTCGCCGAGCAGGTGGAGGGAAACGGGTTTTGCGCGCTGGTGGGGAACCCTGGCGGGGTGACGCGGTGCCCTGATGTACTCGTGAGACGAGTGGGGGCGAACGCGGCGGCGCGGCAGGTGGGCGGGAATGGGTTTGAGGGGTTTCGCGGGCTGGTGGTGATGGGGGATGGGGCGCCAGTGGTGGCGATGGATTCGTTTTCGGGAGACTTTGCGGGGGCGTTTCGGGCGGACCAGGGGAATGGGGCGGTGGTGGCGCGGCTCGATGCCGGGCTCGCGCGAGTGGAGGCAACGCGGCGGTTTGAGTTTAATGGGTCGGTGAGCGCGATGGCGGTGGATGGGGAAAGGGTGTTGGTGGGTGGGGTGATCTTTGTGGATGCGGGGCGGAGCCGGTATTTTGTGGCGGAATTGCGTGGGGATGATCTGAGCGTGGCGCGGCAGTGGGAATTTGAAGGAGGGAGCGGGAGCCAGCTTTTCGCGGTGGCGCCGGGGGCAGAAGGAACGATTGTGGCGGCGTGGGGGCGCGTGGTGGAAGGGCCGAAGCTGGTGCGGTTTCGGCGGGCGGATGGGGCGGTAGTGTTTGAGAAAGCGCTTGAGATGACGGCGGTACGCAGTGTGGCGCCGCTGCCGGGGGGCGGGGTGGCGGTGTTTGGCAACCGGCCGGGGGAAGGCGTGGTGCAGCGCTGGCGGAGCGATGGCGTGGCCGTCGAGGGGCCGCAGGTATATGGGCGGGAGATTGTGGATGGACGAGCCGATGCGGCGGGCAAGCTGGTTTGGACGGGGATGGCCAAACCAGGGCTCGAGACGAGCGCGGATGCGACGTTTGCCTGCCGCCTGGGGCGGAGCGGCTATTACCTGGCCGAGATGCCATATCAGGAAGGGCGGGCGACGTTTGTGAGCTATCTGGGGTGGCCCATGGGAGCGGTGGCGCTGGGTGGGACGACGTACCGGCTCGGCGCGGAGATTTATCCGGACACGACGGTGCCGCGGGAGGGGGCGGAGATTTGTATTGAGGCAGGGGCGGTGAGCTATGGGGTGGCGCGGGGCTTGGCGAGCGAGCAGCCGGCGTGGGTGGGCGAGGTGGCCCCGGGCGAGCTGGTGACGCTGTACGGGGCAAAGCTCGCGCAGGGCACGGCGCAGGTGGACCCGGCGGCGGCCCGGGAGCTGCCGCGCGAGATCGGGGGGACGAGGGTGATGGTGGACGATATGCCGGTGGGGCTGGTGGAAGTGGCGCCAGGACGGGTGAGCGCGGCGCTGCCGTTTGAGATTGCGGGGCGAGAGGTGGTGAGGGTTCGGGTGGAGCGGGACGGGGCGCGGACGGCGGACAACTTGTTGCGAGTGGCGCCGACGCGACCGGTGGTGGTGGGCGTGGTGCGGCAGGAACTTGTCGCGAGTGCATTTTTGCTGGGGGCGGGGGAGATGACGGGTGGCAATGTGGCCGAGCGTGTGGTGGGCAACCCGGGGCTGATTCTGGCGCCGGTGAAGGTGATTGTGGAAGGCGTGGGGGAAACGGCGGTGCTTTATGCGGGGACAGCGCCGGGGCAATTGCCGGGGCTGGCGCAGGTGAACTTCAGGCTGCCGGCCGAGGCGCTGGAGCGGCTGCCACTCGCGATCTCAGTGACCGTGGGAGGTCGCACGGCGACAGCGGTTTTGCGTTAAGTTTTTGTGCGTCGTTTGATAGACTGCGGCCATGAAACGGATCGCGCTGCTGTTGGGTATGGCCACGATGCTGCTGGCCGAGACGCCGCAGGTATTTACGCTGAAGAACAAGGCAGGGATGGAGGCCGTAATCACGAATTACGGCGGCATTCTGATGAGCCTGAAGGTGCCGGGGAGGGCGGGCAAGCTGGAGGATGTGGTGCTCGGGTTTGACAAGCCGGAGGACTACATTACGCATAAGGATCATCCGTACTTTGGGGCGCTGGTGGGGCGGTATGGCAACCGGATTGGCAAGGCGCAGTTTCAGATCGATGGGAAGACGTACAAGCTGGCGGCGAACAACGGGCCGAACTCCCTGCATGGCGGGATTGTGGGGTTTGACAAGAAGTTCTGGACGGGGCGACAAAACGGGAACGTGCTGACGCTTGAAACCGTTAGTAAGGACATGGAAGAGGGTTTTCCGGGCGAGTTGCGCGTGAAGGTGACCTATACGCTGACCGACCAGAACGCGCTGCGCATTGACTACTCGGCGACGACGAACAAGCCGACAGTGGTGAACCTGACCAATCACACGTACTTCAATCTCGGCGGGACGGCGACGAAGCATGTGATGGGGCATGTGGTGACGTTGAAGGCGAGCAAGTTTACGCCGGTGGACAAGAACCTGATTCCGACGGGCGAGCTGAAGCCGGTGGCGGGGACGCCGTTTGATTTCACGAAGGCGACGCCGCTGGGGTCGCGCATTGACGCGGCCGATGAGCAGCTGAAGTTTGGTGGTGGGTATGACCACAACTTTGTGTTCGATAAGGGCATCACGGCTACGCCGCAGTTGGTGGCGGAGGTGTTTGATCCGCCGAGTGGCCGGCTGATGGATGTGCTGACGACCGAGCCGGGTGTGCAGATGTACACGTCGAATTTTCTGAATGGTTCGATTACGGGCAAGGGCGGCGTGAAGTATGAGAAGCGGCATGCGCTGTGTCTGGAGACGCAGCATTTTCCGGATTCGCCGAACAAGCCTGCATTCCCGAGCACGATGCTGCGGCCGGGGGATACGTACAAGTCGACGACGATTTATCAATTCCGGGTGAGGTGAGAGATGGTGGATCCGAAGAAGGTGCAGGAGAAGCTGAACGCCGCCGGTGAGGTGGTGGAAGAAGTGGTGGATGTGTTAAGTGAAGGGGCCGTGGAGTTGTTGGGAGATGCCGTTGTAGCAGTGGGCGAGGTGGCTGGCGAAGTGCTCAGCCACCTTGGTGATTAACTGCTGGCGACTAGCCGCGACGACGCCGGCGGACGGGCGAGAAGACTTCGCTGTCGAGGCTCAGCTTGATCGCACTGAATACTGCTTCGGGCGACTGGTTGGCGTCGACGTGGATGACGTTGCCGGAACCGGGCAGGGCGAAGTACTCGAGCACGGGATTGGTGATCGATTTGTAAGCGGCGAGGCGGCGGTGGGCTGTTTCGACCGTATCGTCGCTGCGCTGGGTGAGCGTGGCGCCATCGGTATCGCAAAGGCCAGCCACTACGGGCGGGCGGGAAAGCACGTTGTAAATCGCGCCACAGGAGGGGCAGCCCCAGCGGGCGCTGAGACGGCTGACGAGCACCTCGTCGGGTACATCCATATGAACCAGGGTTGGCGCAGCGAAGCCGAGAGTATCGAGGAGCTGGGTGAGGTGGGCGGCCTGTTCGACAGTGCGCGGGTAGCCATCGATGAGGAAGCCGCCGCGGCAGTCTTCTTCGGCGAGGCGGGCCTCGAGAAGGGCGTTTACCGTTTCGTCAGAGACGAGTTGCCCGGCGGCCAGGATCTCGCAGACGAGCTTGCCATTCGGCGAGCCCGAGGCACATTCGCGGCGCAGCAGATCGCCGGTGGAGATGGCGGGGATTCCCAGCCGGTCCCGCAGCAGGGGGGACTGTGTTCCTTTGCCGCAACCCGGCGGCCCGAACAGCAATAGTACCAATGCATACCTCCGTTTTGATTGCCCGGTAGAGCAACTTCACAAGAGTAAACCTGACACGCAGTGACGTCAATGGTCATAAATTACCAAGCCTTACCGTAAAGCGTGACTGAATCGCCGATATGCCTTTTGGGCGTTTCATGACAATACGCAAAAAAATTTTGTGGGCCTTGAGCGCGGGAGCGCTGGTGGCTCTGATCACCGGGATCGGGGTGATGAAGGCGGTCTTGCGCGAAAGCGCGATCAAGACGACGCAGGCGACGATGCGAGCTACGCTGCTCGAAGCCGAAAGCATGCGGGAGCTGATGTCGGGGCTGGCCGTCAATCAGGCATTTGATCAGACAAGGCTAAAGGAGCAGGCCGGGAAGTCGAGTGATTTTCGTTCGTCGACACTCTATGCCACGGTGCCGGTAGTGGCGGCATGGCGCGGGGCTGAACACGCCGCAAAGGTGCAGGGGTTTGAATTCCGCGCGGTGCGCGAGCAGGCGCGGAACCCGAAGAACGCACCGAACGAAGTGGAGCGCAAGATTCTCGCGGCGCTGGGCGACCGCAGCGTGGATGAGTACTTCGAAGTGAACAAAGAGAAGAACGAAGTCTACCTGGCGCGGCCGGTGGTGATGTCGCAGGACTGCATGTCGTGCCACGGCGACCCGGCGACGAGCCCGAGCGGCGATGGCAAGGACATGCTGGGATTCCCGATGGAGGGCTGGAAGGCCGGGCAGCGGCAGGGGATGTTTCTGCTGCGGGCCAAGCTCGACAAGGTGGAAGAGCAGGCGACGGCGGCGCTGTGGTGGTGGATCGGGTTTGTGATTCTGCCGATTGGCGTGGTGGTGTTGTTTGCGATTGTGATGCTGACGCGCAAGTGGATTGACGGGCCGCTCAAGGAAGTGATCGACGATGTGGACGCGGTGGTGCGTGAAGCGGCTGAGGCGGCAGTGAAGATCTCGGCGGCGGGTGGCGAGTTGGCGCGCAATGCGGCCAACCAGGCAGCGGTGACCGAGAACGCATCGGGCGATCTGGAGCGGACGATCCAGCAATCGCGGCAGAAGATGCGAGTGGCCGACAATGCGACACAACTGGCGACGGAAGCCACCGAGGCGGGCGAGCAGGGCAAGAAGGAGCTCGACCATATGGTGACGGCGATGCGGGCGATTCGCGAGTCGAGCTCGGAGATCGCGCGGATTATCCGGGATGTGGATGCGATCAGTTTTCAGACGAACATCCTCGCGCTCAATGCCGCGGTGGAGGCGGCACGGGCTGGTGAGTTTGGCGCGGGCTTTGCGGTGGTGGCGGATGAAGTGCGCAATCTGGCCTTGCGCTCAGCCGATGCCGCCAAGAAGACCGAGGACCAGATCCGCGAGGCGATCGAGCGCAGCGACAGCGGCGTGGCGATGTGCGCCCGGATGAGCGAGCGAGTGGACGTGATCGTGGGCAAGGGCAAGGAAGTGCACGACGTCGTTGAGCAACTGGTGCAGGTGTGCCGGGGGCAGATGTCGGACATGGAAGGCGCCACGCGATCGATGGGCGACCTGAACCGCATGACCACCTCAATTGCCAGTGCGAGCGATGCCACCGAGCGATCGAGCAAGGAACTGGCCGAGCAGAACACGCGCCTCAAGCAGGCGGTGACGCGGCTGGCCGAGCTCGTGGGACGCGATTAAACGGTTTGGCCCGGAGGGCAACCGGGCCAAGCCGCTACAATGATAGGTCTGATGCGCATTGCTTTAGCGCAGATCAACACCACGGTAGGCGACTTTGCGGCCAATGGCGCAAAGATTGTCGAATATGCTCGCAAGGCAGCCGAGGGTGGTGCGCGCGTTGTCCTCTTTCCTGAACTTTGCCTGACCGGTTATCCCCCGCGAGATCTGGTGGAGAAACCCTCATTTCTCCGTCGTGCGGCGGAGGAAGTGAGTCGCATTGCCGCGGCAACGGCAGACCTGCCACTGGCGATTGTGATCGGCACGGTGGCGCCCTCACAGGCCAGTGTGGGCAAACGTGTGCTGAACATGGCCGTGGTGCTCGAAGGCGGCAAAGAGGTGTTCCAGCAGACGAAGATGCTGCTGCCCACCTATGACGTCTTTGATGAGGGCCGGTATTTTTATTCCGCGCGGGCGCAAAGCCTGCTGCTGCTCGATCAGGCGCCGGTGGCGCTGACGGTATGTGAAGACACCTGGAACCAGAAGCAGATTTTTGAACAGCAGCTGTATGATCGCGACCCGATCAGCGAGCTTAAGACGCAAGGGGCGCGGCTGCTGCTGAGCATCAACGCCAGCCCCTACGAACAGGGCAAGCGCGAATTGCGGCGGGAGCTGTTTGGGTCGATCGCGCGGCAGCATGGCCTCGCGTGTGTGTATGTGAACTCGGTGGGCGGCAATGACCATCTGGTGTTTGACGGATCAAGCTTTGCAATGAACGCGGCGGGAGAAGTGATTGCCGAGGCGCCGAGCTTTGCGGAAAGCCTGACGTTCTGCGACCTTGAAGCGGGGACAGGCGATCGGGCGGCCACGCATGCCGATGAGCATGAAGCCGTGTATGAGGCGCTGGTGCTCGGCACCCGCGATTACGTAACGAAGTGTGGGTTTAAGCGGGTGTTGATCGGGTTGTCGGGCGGCATTGATTCGTCGATTGTGGCGTGTATTGCCGTGGAAGCATTTGGCAAGGAGAACGTGATCGGGGTGGGGATGCCGGGGCCGTATTCTTCGGACCACTCGGTGGCCGATGCGCGAGAGATGGCCGAGAGGTTGGGGATCCGGTTTGAGATCTCGCCGATTACGCCGGGCTACGAAGTGATGGTGAAGACGCTGGAGCCGCTGTTTGCCGGCTACAAACCGGACGCCACCGAGGAAAACATCCAGAGCCGGTTGCGCGGGTTGACGCTGATGGCGCTGTCGAACAAATACGGCGCGCTGGTGCTGACGACGGGCAACAAGTCGGAGCTCGCGGTGGGCTACTGCACGCTGTATGGCGATATGTGCGGGGGCCTTGCGGTGATCAGCGATATCCCGAAGACGCTGGTTTATGACTTGTGCCGGGTGGCGAACCGGCGGCTCAAGGATGCGATTCCGGAGAACGTGTTCATCAAGCCACCGTCAGCGGAGCTGCGGCCGGATCAGAAGGATCAGGATTCCCTGCCCCCGTATGATGTGCTGGACCGGATTTTGAAGGGGTACATTGAGCGGTTTGAATCGCCGGCGGAGATTGCGGCGCGTGAGGAATTGCCGCTCGATTTGTGCCGCGAGATTGCCCGCAAGGTGGACCTGAACGAATACAAGCGCCAACAGGCGGCGCCGGGGTTGAAGGTGACCTCGAAGGCATTCGGCATTGGACGGCGTTTCCCGATCGCCCAACGTTATCGGGATTAGGAGGACGAAATCGATGCACCGCTGGAACCCTGTGTTTCCCCTGATGGCGCTGGGCGTGATTGGGGCTTGCGCGATCTTCTCGCAGCCGGAGGGCCTGCGACAGGTGGGCCCGCAGACGGATGGCAGCGTGCTGCTGCCGACGGGATGGTCGATTCGTCCAGCCGGGACGCAGATTGAGACGGATACCTTTCCGATGGCGAGCGCCATGGCGCCAGGGGGCAAGTACATGGCGGTGCTGCACGGGGGCTACAATCCGCCCTCGGTGGTGATGCTCGAGACGGCGACGCTCAAACAGGTGGCAAAGGTGGACCTGCCCGATGCGTGGCTGGGCCTGGCGTTTGCGCCGGATGGCAAGGCATTGTATGTGGGCGGCGGATCGCGGGCGGCGGTATATGCGCTGAGCGTGGGGCAGAATGGGGAGCTGGCGCGGACGGCGGAATGGAAGCTGACCGAAGCAGCGCCGACGCATGAGGACTTTACCGGCGATGTGCAGGTATCGCCCGACGGGCGGCTGCTCTACATCGCAATGCTGCACCGCAATACGATCGCGGTGATCAATCCGCAATCGGGGCGCGTGATTGAACGCTTTGCCACGGGGCGGCGGCCGTACCGGATTCTGATGCACCCGGACAACCAGAGCTTTTTTGTGACGGCGATGGGCGATGCGGCGGTGTTGCATCACAAGGCGAGCGACGGGCAGATCCTCGAGCGGGTGCGCGTGGGGGCGACGCCCATGGACATGGTGTGGCGCGGGGCAAAGACGGTGGTGGATGAAGAGGGTGAGGAAGAGGACAAGCGCGTGCCGTGGAAGGCAAGGATCTTTGTGACCGCCTCGAACACAAACTCGGTGTATGTGATCGGCGTAGCCGAATCGAAGGCGCTGAACCTGGTGGAGACGATCAACCTGTCGCTGACGCCGGTACAACCGGTGGGATCGACGCCGAGCGCGCTGGCGCTGAGCCCGGATGAGAAGAAGCTTTATGTGGTTTGCTCGGACCTGAACGCGGTGGCGAGCGTGTTTGTGGAAGGCAAGCGGAGCCTGGTGGAGGGATTCATCCCGAGCGGGTGGTATCCGATCGCGGCGCGTTCGCTGGGCGAGAGCAAGCTGCTGATCTTCAATGGCCGTGGCAAGCGGAGCTTTCCGAACAACGTGAACGGGCCCAACCCGCTGGTGCGGCCGGCGCCGCTGCATCTCGGTGGTGCGCCGGTGGCGTATGTGGGGCGGCTGCAGAAGGGCACGATCAGCGTGGTAACCGATCTCGACGGAGCGGCAATAGCCAACTACACGGCGACCGTGAAGAAGAACTCGCCTTTCCGCGAAGAACAGACGACAACGAATGCCCTGAGCTCGGCCATTGTTCCGGCCGAGGTAGGCGTGCGCTCGACGGCGATTGAGCACGTGATCTATGTCGTCAAGGAGAACCGCACCTATGACCAGATGCTGGGTGATCTGGGCAAGGGCAATGGCGATGCGGGGTTGACGCTGTTTGGGGAAGACGTGGCGCCGAATCATCGCAAGCTGGCGCGCGAGTTTGTGCTGTTCGACAACTTCTATGTGAACGCCGATGTCTCAGCCGATGGGCACAACTGGTCGACGGCGGCGATTGCGCCGGCGTATGTGCAGCGCATGTGGCCGAACTCGTATGCGGGGCGGCGCAAGCATTACGACTACGAAGGCGGCGAGGTGGCCGCGAATGCCCCGGCGGGACGCATCTGGAACAACGCGCTCTCGGCGGGCTTGACGGTGCGCAATTACGGCTGGTGGGCCGAAAACCTGAAGACGCCCGAAGGGACGCGGCAGATCGCGCGGGTCAAGGATCCGCAACTGGCGCCTCATACGGCTATGAACTTTCGCGGGTTTGACCTCGATTACCTGGATGTGGACCGGGTGAAGGTTTTCCTTGAGGACTTGCGCGGGTTTGAGGCAAGCGGCAAGATGCCGCACTTCATGACGATCCGCATTGGCAACGATCACACCTCGGGCCTGTCGGCCAACAAGCTGTCGCCGAAGGCGCAGGTGGCCGATAATGACCTGGCGCTTGGTATGTTGATCGAAGGGTTGTCGAAGTCGAAGTTCTGGGCGAAGACAGCGGTGTTTGTGCTGGAGGATGATGCACAGAATGGCGCGGACCATGTGGATTCGCACCGCTCGCCCGTGTATGTGATCAGCCCCTATACGAGACGGGGCACGGTGGATTCGACGATGTACAACACGACGTCAGTGTTGCGCACGATGGAGTTGCTGCTCGGTTTGCGGCCGATGACGACCTATGACGCAAGTTCGACGCCCATGACGCGCGCGTTTGCGTCGATGCCGCGGCTGGACCCGTATACGGCGGTGAAGCCGGCGCAGGCGCTTGATGAGCGCAACCCGGGAGCCGGCCCGCTGGCGGCACGCAGTGCGCGAATGGATTGGGACGAAGCTGACGAAGTGGATGATAACGAGTTGAATCAGATTCTGTGGCTGGCCTTGAAGGGCGGGACTCCGCCGGCGCCGGTACGGTCTCTGTTTGGAGGCCGATAGCCGAGCACAATGCCGAAAATTTACGTTTCATTTGTCTGGCACATGCACCAGCCTTTTTACAAGGAGCTGGTGTCGGGAGAATACCGATTGCCGTGGACGCGCCTGCACGCGCTCAAGGATTACTACGGCATGGTGAAGGTGTTGAAGGATTTCCCGAACGTGCATCAGACCTTCAACCTGGTGCCGTCGATGCTGGTGCAGTTGGACGAGTATGCGCGCGGGGTGGCGCAGGACCCATTTCTGCGTTGCGCCAACAAGGACACGGCAAGCCTGACGGAGGCCGAGCGCGAGTTTATTCTGCGCTATTTCTTTCAGGCGAATGTGCAGCGGATGATCTACCGGTATCCGCGCTATGCCGAGTTGTATGAAGCGTGGATGGCCGTCGATGAGAACCCGCAACGCGGGCTGCGCGCATTTAATGACGCGGCGTTTCGCGACTTGCAGGTGTTGTCGCAACTGGCGTGGTTTGACGAGGAGTTTCTGACCGGGGACCCGGTGATCCGGGCGCTGGTGGCCAAGGGCCGCGATTATTCGGCGGCGGATCAGAGCACGATGGCCGCCAAGCAGCAGGAGAAAGTGGGGCTGGTGGCGGGGGTGTATCGAGAGTTTGCGCAGAAGGGACAGATCGAGATTTCGGCCACGCCGTTCTATCACCCGATTCTGCCGCTGGTGTGCGATACGCAGATCGCCGAGGTGTCGCACCCGTATGTGCCACTGCCGCCGCGGTTTCGCTATCCGGAAGACGCGCGGGTGCAACTGGAGCGGGCGCAGCAATACATGCGGACCGAGTTTGGACAGGCGCCGCGGGGCTTGTGGCCGAGCGAGGGTTCGGTATCGGACGAGGCGCTGATGCTGGCGGCGGATGCGGGGTTCAAGTGGTTTGCCACTGACAATGGCGTGCTGGCGCGCACGGTACACCGGCCGGCTTCGCCGGAGGTGACCTACCGGCCGTACCTGTGGCGGCATGAGGGGCGCGAGATGCATGGCATCTTCCGCGACCATACGCTGAGCGACCTGATCGGGTTTGTGTATTCGCGAATGGGAGCGCGGGAAGCAGCAGATCACTTTTTGAATTCGATCCGCGCGAACTGCTCGCCGATCCTTAAGGCGGGCCGCGATGCGCTGGTGCCGATCATTCTCGACGGGGAAAACGCGTGGGAATACTTTGAGTTGTCGGGAAGGCCGTTCTTGCGCGAGCTGTACGGGCAAATTGAACGGGACGAGCAGATGGAAGCGCTGACGGTATCGGAGGCGCTCGAACGGGTGCCGGCCGAGCCGATTGATCATATCTTTCCGGCATCGTGGATCAGCACGAACTTTGACGTTTGGATCGGAGCCGAGGAAGACAACCGCTCGTGGGAGCTGCTGCTGCGAGCCCGCGAGACGTATGAGGGGCTGAAGGACAGCGTGAGCCGCGAGGCGCGCGAGCTGGCCTATGAAGAACTGCTGATTGCCGAGGGCAGCGACTGGAACTGGTGGTACGGCCCGGAGCACTCTTCGGCCAACCGTCCGGACTTTGACCGCCTGTACCGCGAGCATCTGGCGAACGTGTATCGCGCCCTTGGGCTGGATCCGCCGGAAGAGCTCTCGCGACCGATCCTCAAGCTGGAAACCAAGGCGCATCACCAGCCGCCGGGCGGGCCGTTGCAACCGAAGGTGGATGGCGATATATCGAGCTACTTTGAGTGGATGGGCGCAGGAGCATATGCAATCGACCAGCGCCAGGGCTCGATGCACGGGCAGCGATTTCTGATCTCGGAGCTGCACTATGGCTCGGACGGGGCGTGGCTGTTTGTGCGCATCGACTTTGTGAGCGGGTGTGAGGATCAACTGCGCGGGGCCGAGCTGCGGTTGCAGTTTAACGATACGGCGGTGACGGTGCCGCTGGTGGCTTACTACGAGAGCCCGACGCATGAGCCGTATCTGATCCAGGCGGCGCTGGGCAAGATCTTTGAGATGCGCATCTCAGAGCGCTCGATCGGGGGAACGCTGCCGGTGAAATTCCAGGTATCGGTATGGCGAGGCGGGCTACCGCTTGACGCCTTGCCCCAGCAGGGCGCCATCGAGCTGCAAAGCCACGAGATGAACGAGTGGATTGGATAACAAAAAGGCCCGCCGGAATGGCGGGCCTTTTGACGTTCTGGGGCTGTGCCTAGAACTGATAGCGGAGCAGCAGCACCACGCGGCGACCACCGCCGTTGGTGTTCCACTGGTTGAGGAACGCCGCGGCGTTGTAGGTGGCATTGGGGATGCCGAAGTCGCGCGAGTTGGTGAGGTTGTAGAACTCGCCGCGAAGATTGAGCATGTGGCCTTCAAAGGGCATGCGGATCTTCTTGGTGAGCACCATGTCGAAGTTGTTGATACCGTCGGCGCGCAGGATGTTGCGGCCGGCGTTACCAATCGGGCTGGCGGCGGTGAGGCCGCTGAACAGCGTCGAGCGGATGGCGTAGAGCTGTTCGACGGACTGGCCGGAGATGTCGACGTTGGTGGCGACATTCGGACGCAGCGCGTTGCCGATCAGCGCGTCGATACCGGAGAGGCGGAAGCCCGGGTCGGCACCGTTAAGCGGCGAGAACGGAGCGCCGGACTGGAAGGTGAGGAAGCCACCAACCTGCCAGCCGCCGAGGACGTGAGAGATCACGCTCTTCTGTTCCTTGCCCCACGGGATTTCCCAGATGCCGTTGATCGAGAAGCGGTGCGGACGATCGTAGGTGGACCGGCTGCGCTCGATCTTGCGGTTGAAGCTATCCTGCGCCACGGCGACTTCACCAGCCGTCGAGGCGTTGAAGATTTCGCTCTGGTCATCGATGAAGCTCGACCAGGTGTAGTGGGCCGAGAACTGATAACCGCGCGAGAAGCGCTTTTCAAGCGAAGTCTGCAGCGAGTGGTAGATGGAGCTGCCGGTGTTGGCGCGCAGGCGGATGGTGCCGCGCGAATTGTCAACGCGCTGCGTGCCACCGGAGCCAGGGATGGTGGGATTGCCGTCAACGCTCTGGAACAGCGCGGTGCCCTTGGTGGCGATGTAGCCAACGTTGAGGGCATAGCCGCCAGCGAGTTCACGCTGGATCTGGCCGCTGAACTGTTCGGCGAACGGCGAGCGGAACGTGTCGTTCACGATCGTGCGCGGGATCGTCATCAGGTTGGCCGGCAGCGGAGCGGCGGCGCCGCGACGGATGCCGTCGATGGTGACGAAGGCCTGCGGAGAGCGGGCCGGGCGCTGCAGCACGTAGGTGAAGGGCCAGGCCGAGTAGATGTTGAGCAGGATGTTGTTGAAGGCGAAGTCGTAGGTGCGCGAATAGCCACCACGGAGCACCGTCTTCTCATCACCGAGCAGGAAGCCGAGCGGCCCCTTGGCCTTGCCGAAGCGGTAGTTGAAGCCGAGGCGCGGCGCCCAGTTGTTGTTGTCGCGGGCGGGCCCCTTGTCCATCACGTAGCCGGGGTTGTTGTTGTTGGCGGCTACGATGCGGGCGTTCTCAGTGGCGAGCCAGTTGAAGGGGTTGCCGGGCGACTCGTAACGCACACCGTAGGTGAGCGTGAAGTTACGCTTGACGCGCCATTCGTCCTGAAGGAAGAAGAAGTAGTCGTAGTAGCGGTAGAACTGCCAGCTGCGCAGACCGGGCTGGAGCTGGTTGATGGCCTGCACCTGGGCGACGTCGTCGACGAAGTCCTGCAGGTTGTTGTACTGCAAGCGACCGCGCAGAGTGGGATTGAAATCCTGGAACTGCTCAACACGGCGGAAGTCGAAGCCGAACTTCATCGAGTGGCTACCACGGAGAATGCCAAAGTTGTTGGCGATCTGGTAGTTGTTGGTGACCTGCGCCTGGGGCAGATTGACCGCGAGACCAATGGCCGTGCGGCTGTCAGCAGCGTTGAAGCCGGCCAGGCCCAGCGTGTTGATTTCGATCGAAGGGATGTTGAGCGCGTTGAGGTCAGAGGCGGAGGAAACATTGCCCTGACGCTGGAAGTTGAAACGCAACTCGTTGAACATCGACGGGGTGAGCGTGCTGGTGAGCGTGCCGTTGTAAGCCTGACGACGCGCGGGAGCCAGCGTGGTGAGGCCAGCCGGAACGGCCTGACCGGAAACGCTGACGCGGTCGTCATAGAGGACGCGGCCCATCAGGCTGTGCTTGTCGTTGATGCGGTGATCGATACGACCGGACCACTGCCATACGTCGAGCAGGTTGGGCGCGGCGCCGGAGAGCGTACCCACCGGAACGTTGACCGTGCGACCGTCGGCCGTGACCGAGAAGCTCTGGCCGGTGGCCTGCTGGGCGGCGGGCAGGAAGTTGAGCAGCGCGTTGATCTGGGGACGACCCGCCGCGAGAGATTGCAGCGCGGTGCGACCTTCAGCCGTGGGAGCGCCAGTGATCGCGGTGCCAGAGGCAAAGCGGCGATCCGTCCAGCGCAGCAGGCTGCCGAAGAAGAAGGTGCGATCCTTGACGATCTTGCCGCCGAGGGTGCCGCCGAACTGATTCTCCACGCGCCAGGGGGCCTTGGGGAATGTGCGTTCGTCGAGGTTGGTGCGGCTGTTGAGCTTGTTGCCGTTGTAGGACCAGTAAGCGGTGCCGTGGTACTGATTGGTGCCGCCCTTGGTGATGATGTTGACGACCGAGCCAGCGGCGCGGCCATACTCGGGCAGGAACTGATTGGTGATCAGGCGGAACTCGGCGACGACGTCAGGATTGTTGATTTCCTGCACGAGGCCAGAAACCGAGGAATTGTTCGAATCCGCGCCGTCGATCATGAAGTTGTTCGAGCGGGTGCGCATGCCGTTGACGGAGAACGACGTGCCACCAGAGGCAAACGAAGTGTTGCCGCTCGAAAGCTGGCTGACGCCCGGGGCCTGCAACGCAATGTTGAGGATGTTGCGGTTGGGGGCGAGCGGAAGCTCGGCAATGCGGCGCGCGTCGATGTTGACGCCGACTTCGGCATTGGTGGTGTTGATCAGCGGCGCTTCGGTGGTAACGTTGACCACTTCGCTCGCGCTAGCAACCTGGAGGCTAACGTTAAGTTCAGCCTGCTGATTGAGACGAAGCGTGATGGGACGACGAACATACTTGCCAAAACCAGTCTTTTCGATAACCAGCTCATACTCGCCGGGCGGCAGGAGGGGGATGCGGTAGGTGCCGCTGTTGTTCGAGTTGGTGGTGTAGGTGAGGTTGGTAGCCAGGTTTCTGGCAGTGACTTTTGCATCGGCGACAGCGGCGGCTGAAGCATCGGTGATCAAACCGAGCATTTCAGCAGACGTCTGAGCCGGGAGAACTGACGTCAGGCCCACAAGGAGCGCAAACGAGAGAAAGATTCGAGAGACAATCTTCATTCTGATTTCCCAGGTGTTGTTTTTATGTTTGGTGTGAGATTACCCCGGCACACCAGTAAAGTGGCCGGCGAGGGCTGCTTAACATCATTTTGATTACTCAAAATGAGCAAAGAGCGCTGTTAATCTACTATTAATATATTAATTTTTGAATCCGTCCGCAGCATCTTTCCCGGTTCTAATACAATCCGGGATTCCGATGCCGTTAAAGCCATTTCCTGCAAGAAACAATTGGGGATACGCGCTGAGGCGATCTTTGATTTCCTGTAGATTCTGCTGATGGCCGATCTCGTATTGGGCCATGGATTTGGGCCAACGGGAGATCTCAACGGCGAGAGGGGTGGCCTTGAGGCCGAGGAGGGCATCAATGTCTGCCAGCACAGCCCGGCGAATGTCCGTGTCGTCCCAGTCGAGAACTGCCTCGTTGCCAGCGCCACCGAGGAAGCAGCGCAGCAGCAGGCGATTTTCGGGCACGCGGTGGTTGAACTTCTGATCGACGAACGTGCAAGCGACGAGATTGCGGCGTTCTTTTTTGGGGACAAGGAAGCCGAAGGAATTGAATTTTTGCGGTACGGCGGCGCGATCGTAGATGACACCGACGGTCATCGAGCTCGAGTAGCCGATGCGATTGAGCACGGCGGCGAGGGCGGGGTCGAGGCCGGTCAGCAGATTGGCAGCAGCCCAAGCGGGCGTGGCGATGACAAGATGGCGGGTGCGCAGGGTTTCGCCGTTAACAGTGACCAGATATTCGTCGCCCTCGCGGCGGACGGACTGGGCCTGTGCGTTGATGTGGCGCACGGAGCGGGCAAAGGCTTTCTCCATGGCAGCGGTGAGCGAGCCGAGGCCACCCTTGAGGGTCTTGAAGAGTGTGGAGCCTTCGCGCTTGGGCGCCTTGGCCAGACCGGCGAGGGTGCCCTTGGTGAGGCTGCCGTATTTGGCTTCCATCTCGGCAAACCGCGGCAAGACGCACTGGACGGAGAGCTGGTAGGGATCGCCACCGTAGACGCCGGAGAGCAGGGGTTCGGCAAGGTAATCGACGGCTTCGCGTCCGTAGTGATCTTCAACAAACTCGCCGACGCTACGATCGGGAGCGCCGGGATTGGGCTTGCGCAACAGCTCGAGGCCCATGCGGAACTTGGTGGACCAGGAAAGCAGGGGGCTTGAGACCGTCGGCATGATGCGGGTGGGCACCATCATCATGAGCCCGTCTGGCAGAGGGATCATGCGGCCGTTCTTGAGAATCCAGGTGGAGCGCTGGTGATCATTGGAGCCGATCACTTCGCCTTCCATGCCGAGCTCGCGGATGAGCGCCATGGCTTCAGGCTTGGCGGCGAGAAAGCTGTCGGGGCCGCCCTCGAGCGTGCAGCCTTCGACCTCGCGCGTCTGGATAACGCCACCGAGACGGGGCCCGTTATCGATCAGGATGGAGGACTGATTGCGCTTGTGAAGATAGTAGGCGGCGGACATCCCGGAGATGCCGCCGCCGATGATGATGGATGGCGAATTGTTAGGGCCGGAACTCACGGACGATTTGCACCACAGCCTTTACGTTGTCCACCGGCGTTTCGGGCAGAATGCCATGGCCGAGATTGAAGATGTGGCCGGGGCGTGTGCCGGTGCGCTTGAGAATCTCCTGCACCTTGGTCTTGAGTTCGGGCAGTGGAGCGAACAGCGCGGTGGGATCGAGGTTGCCCTGGACGGCGGAGCGGTAGCTGATGTCCATCCAGGCCTGATCAATATTCATGCGCCAGTCGACGCCCATGACGTCGCCGCCCGCGGCATGCAGCTCACGGAAGAAGCCGGAGCAACCGGTGCCGAAGTGGATGACCGGAACGCTTGAGCTACGGATGCGCTCGATAAGCGCGCGGGAATAGGGCTGGACATAGCGGACGTAGTCGTCGCTGGCGAGCGCGCCGACCCAGGAATCGAAGACCTGAATGGCGCGGGCGCCGCTGGAGACCTGCATGAGAGCAAAGGTGCCGAGCACGTCGACGATCTTGCCCATCAGCCGGCGCCACATCGTTTCGTCGTGATACATGAGCTTCTTGGTGCGCAGGAAGGTCTTCGAGGGGCCGCCCTCGATCATGTAGCTGGCGAGCGTAAACGGCGCGCCGACAAAGCCGATGACCGGAACCTTGCCACCGAGGGTACGGGTGACGAGTTGGATGCTTTCGCCGACGTAGCCGAGGTCGTCGGTGTTGGAGGTGGACAGCGAATCGATGTCGGTCGAGGTTTCAACCGGGTTGTCGATGTGGGGACCTTCGCCGGCGCGGAACTCGAGCTTGAGGCCCATCGGTTCCACAGGCAGGAGGAGGTCAGCAAAGATGATGGCAGCGTCGACATCGAGCACTTCAATCGGCTGCAGGGTAACAGCGGCGGCGAGATCGGGCCGCTTGCAGATCTCGAGAATGCTGTGTTTGTTGCGGATGTCGCGATACTGCTTCATGTACCGGCCAGCCTGGCGCATAAACCAGACCGGGCGGACATCAGTGGAGCGACGACGGCAGGCGTCGAGGAAACGGGAGTTCATTGGAGCCAGTTGCATGAGGTTTCCCACAGATTGCCCTTTGGTCCTGCAGGGCAGTGGAATACACGCATTCCTTTCGGTTTGTGGCGGGCCGCCCAGTCGCGGCCGAGAATATAGATGGGCTTGGCCCACACTTCCGTGTCAATGGCACGGGGGGCAATGAGAGACACCGACAGAGTGCCCTGAGCGGGATAACCGGTGCGGGGATCCATGATGTGGCTGTAGATCCGACCGCCAGCCATGAAGAATTTTTCCGAGCTGCCCGAGGTGGCCATACTTTGATCTTTGAGAATTGCCTCGCCAGCGTTACGGTTGCGATCAGCGGGATGAACGATATTGACGCGCCAGCCGGGCTCGCCCGGGGGAGTGCCCAAGCCATACATGCTAGAGCCAGCGGCGGTAATGAATGCGCTTTTGATACCGGCCTCACGCAGAATGGTGACCATGCGGTCAACGGCATAGCCTTTGCCGACACCGCCGGGGTCCATCTCGGTATGAGCGTTCTTAAAGCTCACCGTCATGGTGTTGCGGTCCAGGATGATGTTCTGATAACCCACGGCTGACATGGCGGTACGAATCTCGGAGCGATGCGGATAACGCCCGGAGCCCTTAAAGAACCCCCATTGCCGCATCAGCGGGCCGACTGTAATATCGAATGTTCCCTCACTCAAGCGGCTGTATTGCAGACACGCTTCCAACAGTTCGAAAAGCTCTTTTGAGACCACCACCGGGCCCTGCCCCGCCAGACGGTTTACCTTGGATAACTCGCTGTCGCGTTTATAGTTGGACAGCAGATTATCGATACGCCGGGCTTCTTCGAGCGCTTCGGTGACAGCGGCCTCGAGCTGGGTGCGATTCGTGCCGTAGGCGGTGACAGTGAAGATGCCGCCCATGCAGTCAGCGCTGGCCTCGTACCGGAGAACATCCTGGGCTCCAGCCGGGCTCCAACCCAAAACAACTAAGACTAAAAGTAGCACAGGATGTACGATTTGCCGACGATTTCGCTTTTTGTTCGCGTAAATTCGTTGCAAGACCATTTTATTGGTCCTTGGGGCGTCCTTTTTCGATCCGCTTGAGGATCTTTTGCACCCGCTCGCGCGAGCCGAGCTTGAGGGCGGAGTTGAAGTAGATCTCGGGGGTATGAAACAGGTCGATGCGGGCGGCAAGTTCCTTGCGGAGGTAGCCTTTGGCGGATTTGAGGATCTCGATGACGCGATCCACCTCTTCGCCCTGGGCGGGGATGTGAACGCTGACAGCGACTTTCTTCATGTCCGGCGCCACTTGAACGTCGGTTACTTCGATCCCGGCCAGGCGCGGGTCTTCGAGTTCATAGGAGATCATTTCGGTGAGCTCGAGGCGAATCGCCTCCGAGACCCGTTCATAACGGCGGCCTTCCACGGCTCCATTATCCCGCTTGGCGCACTAAAAGGACAGGGTTTTGCTCACCTGGAGTTCGACGGGGATGTCGGTATAGTTGGGAACGTCGGCAAAGATCTCGCCACCGACGGCGCCGAGGGCCGAGCGAAAACCTTCGATGGTGTCAAAATACATGCGGCAAATCGTGCGGTAATTGGCGGGCAGGCCGGCGGCGGGCCCGGAGATGCCCTCGTCAACCTCGATCTTCTGCAAGCCGAACGGCTCGAGCAGCCGCCGCACCAGCGGAATGTGCTTGTCGTAGTAGTAGGTACTGTCGAAACGACCCTCACCGGCGGCGGGATAAAACGCTGTTACGCAAATCATGCTGTGTTAGGGTAATGCTGTATGGCACGTAGCGTCAACAAGGTGATTCTCATTGGCAACCTCGGCCGGGATGCCGAAACCAAATTTACTCCGCAGGGCGTGGCGGTGAGCCGGTTTTCGATTGCCACTACCCGTCGCATCAAGGACAACAGCACGGGCGACTGGAAGGACGAAACCGACTGGAACAACGTCGTCCTCTGGCGCAATGAGAACCTGGCGCAGTACCTGACCAAGGGCAAGCAGATCTATGTCGAAGGCCGCCTGCAGACGCGCAGCTACGACGACAAGGACGGCAACAAGCGCTACTCGACCGAAGTGGTGGCCGAGGAAGTGATGCTGCTTGGTGGACGTGGCGAAGGCGGTGAAGGCGGCGGTGGTGGCATGATGAGCGCCCCGCGTAGCGCGAGTCAGCGTCCGGCCGGTGGGGGTGGCGGCGCCGCCAAGCCCGCGGGCAATTATGACGACTTCGACCCGGGCATTGCCGACGACGACGTTCCGTTCTAAACCCTCACCGCACCCGGCACTTTGATAGCCTGAGCGTTATGAACGCACAAGAAGTGTTGGACTTCGCCAAGTCGAACGATGTCCAACAGGTTGATGTCCGCTTTGCGGACATTCCGGGCCTGTCGCACCACATCACTTACCCGATCAAGGAAGTGACGCTCGAGAGCTTTGAGACGGGTTTTGGTATCGACGGTTCTTCGATTCGCGGTTGGGCCGCTATCAATGAGAGCGACATGCTCCTGCTGCCGGACCCGACGACAGCATTTCTCGACCCCTTCACCGAAGTGAACACGCTGGTGATGAATGGCACGGTGATCGATCCGATCACCCGCCAGCATTACGAGCGCGACCCGCGCTGGATCGCGATGAAGGCTGAGAACTACCTGAAGACCACCGGCCTTGCCGACACGGTTTATTTCGGGGCTGAAGCGGAGTTCTTCATCTTCGACAACGTGCGCTTTGATCAGAGCATCAACGAAGGCTACTACCACATCGATAGCGAAGAAGGCCGCTGGAACTCCGGACGCCGCGAGAACAACCACGGCTACCGGCCGCGCGTGAAGGAAGGCTACTTCCCCGTGCCGCCCACGGATCACTATCACGACCTGCGCGCCGAGATGGTGCAGGTGATGACCGAATGTGGCCTTGAGATCGAGTGCCATCACCATGAGGTGGCCACGGCTGGACAGTGCGAGATCGACCAGCGGTTCAACACGATGGTGAAGAGCGCCGACAACATGATGCTCTACAAGTACATCGTGCGGAACGTGGCGCATCGCTACGGCAAGACGGTGACGTTTATGCCCAAGCCGTTGTTTGGCGATAACGGCAGCGGCATGCATTGCCACCAGAGCTTGTGGAAGGACGCGAAGCCGCTCTTTGCCGGTGAGCTCTATGCGGGGCTGAGCCAGATGGCGCTGTGGTACATCGGCGGCCTGCTCAAGCACGCCCGCGCGCTGAGCGCCATCATTGCGCCGACGACGAACAGCTACAAGCGCCTGGTGCCTGGCTATGAAGCGCCGGTGAACCTGGCCTACAGCCGCCGCAATCGCTCGGCCGCCGTGCGCATCCCCATGTACTCGGCAAGCCCCAAGGCCAAGCGTATCGAGTTCCGCCCGCCAGACCCGAGCGCGAATCCCTACCTCGCCTTCTCGGCCATGCTAATGGCGGGTATCGATGGCATCATCAATCGCATTGATCCCGGTGAATCGCTCGACAAGGACATCTATGATCTCTCGCCCGAAGAGCTGAAGGCTGTGCCGTCGATGCCGGCTTCGCTTGATGAGGCGCTCGATTGCCTTGAGGCCGATTACGAGTTTCTGCTCAAGGGTGATGTTTTTACGGCGGAATTGATCGAGACGTATATCAGCTACAAGCGGCGGTTTGAGGCCGAGGCAATTCGCCTGCGTCCGCACCCGTATGAGTTCCACCTCTATTACGACATTTAGTCTGACAACCAGTTATCAATAAAAAAGTGGGGTGAGCCACCAGGGTGGCCACCCCACTTCAAGTTTTCCCGATCGTCTCAACAGGGGGAAAGCGAACTTACTTCTTCGGACCGAAGAAGGCCACGAGACCAATGAGGATCGTGTTCTGGTGCTTGATGGCGTTGGGCGTGTCGCCACGCTCGAAGATCGCCTGATTCGACCAGTCGCGACGATATTCAAGGCGGCTGATCAGGCCGTCGGCGAGCTTGTATTCGCCGGTGAGCGTGACTTCATGCAGCTTCTGCGCCGTACCGGTGATGAAGCCGTCTTTATCGTAATAGCGTTCGACGCGCGGAGAGAACGCAATGTTTTTTGTGAGCTGAAAGCGCGCCGCACCACCCACCGCGAACCAATCATTGCTGCCCGGACCCGATACAAACTTTTGATGGCCGTAATCAATGTTGAGGTAGGTGGAAATCTTGTCGGTGGGATTATAAGCAAATACGGTGTCGTAGAAGTTACGCCAACCCTTGTTGGTGTTGTTGTTTTCCGGGCCGGTGTAGTAGACGTTTGACCACGTCAGCTTGCCAAGGGTGAGCGCGGTGGTGAAGCCCATGGTCTTGCCGGAGTTGTTGTCCTCGACGTTGTTCCAGCCGTTGACGAGCTGAAAGCCGGCGGTGAGGTACTTGTTGACCGGCATCGAAGTACGCAGCCCGAAGTGGTAGTAGGGGCCATTGGCGTACATCAGCGCGCGCGAGTAGTTCCAGTTGAGATGTGTTTCAGTGGGCTCGGCGCCGGCGCTGGTATAGAACTTGCCGAAGTCGAATTGCAGGCCTTTGGCGTTCTTGGGTTTGAACGTGAGGTAAGCCTGGGGCAGATATCTCATATTGTCGAAGCCGTTGGCGGTGTCCTGAAAGTTGAACAGGTCCATCGCGCGGCCGAAGCCGAAGTCGAGTTTGAAGCCGACGGGATCGGCGTCATGCTCGAGCGTCATCTTGGCCATGTTGAGGCTGAGACTGTTGGCGCGGACGTCAAAGTTGCGCAATGCGTTAACACGCGAGGCGGGGTGATTGGCGTTGTAGCTGTAGTAGCCGTCGACGAGGCCACTGAAGGTAACGCCGCCAAAGTTGTAGGTGGGCTGGGACGGAGGAGCCGGAGTCTGAGCGGTGAGTGAGAGGCAGGTCATGGCCACGAGCACGATCGAGGTACCAACTTTTGAATACTGCATCGAATCTCCTATTAGCTGTTCTTATGTTGAAAATCAGGGGATAACGACGTGGGCCCCTTTCGGATGGACTGAGTTTATGTGCGGATCTCGATCGAGATCCAATCAAACATTTCAATTCGTCGAATAAAAATAATCTGCTTCCAGTTGCCGGGCTGGAGTAGCATGATTAGTCAATCCGCCCCGTCTTGCGTGACAAAACCACCCGTGTCTTTTTTTGAAGATTCGGGAATTCTCTGAGAACTGGATAGCCATGAAGAAAACCGCATTTGCAATCCCATTGGCATTGGGCAGCGTGGCCGGGTTGTATGCACAAACTGCCCCCGCCCCCTCTCCCACCGCCGCCCTTGAGGCGAGCGTCAAAGCCGCCCAATCGGCTGGCGACAACGCGTGGATGCTCACCAGCTGTGCGCTGGTGTTGATGATGACTGGTCCAGGCCTCGCCCTTTTCTACGGCGGCCTTGTCAGAAAGAAGAACATTCTCGCAACCATGATGCAGAGCTTCACGATGATGGCCCTCGCCACCGTCCTATGGGCTCTTTTCGGCTACAGCCTCAGTTTTGGTGAGGGCAGCTCCTTCATTGGCGACCTTCGTTATGCAATGTTTAATGGTGTCGGGGCTGATCCGAACACGGATTACGCGGCCACGATTCCGCATCAGACCTGGGCCATGTTCCAGTTGATGTTCGCCATCATCACGCCGGCGCTGATCACTGGTGCCTTCGCCGAGCGTATGAAGTTCAACGCGATGGTGTTGTTCATGACACTCTGGTCGATTCTGGTGTACTACCCGATGGCTCACATGGTGTGGGGTAAGGGCGGTCTGCTGAATGCGTTTCTGGGTGGTTCGATCCCCTGCTACGATTTCGCTGGCGGCACGGTTGTGCACATCACTTCGGGCGTCTCGGCGCTGGTCTGCGCGATTTACATGGGCAAGCGTGTGGGCTTTGGCAGCGAACCGATGAAACCGCACTCGCTGGTGCTCAGCTTTATCGGCGCCTGCATGCTGTGGGTGGGCTGGTTTGGCTTTAACGCGGGCAGCGCGCTGAGCGCGGGCAGCCTTGCTTCGGCTTCGTTTGTGACGACGCACTTTGCGGCGGCCGCGGCGGCGATGGGCTGGTCGTTGATGGAATGGTTCCACTCGAAGGCGACGGTCCTCGGCGCGATTTCGGGCGCTGTGGCGGGCCTGGTGGTGATTACGCCGGCGGCGGGTTTTGTGAGCCCGGGCGCGGCGCTGATCATGGGTTTTGTGGGCGGCATCTTCTGCTACTTCATGGTGGTGAAGGTGAAGGCCATGTTTGGCTACGACGACTCGCTCGACGCCTTTGGCGTGCACGGAGCGGGCGGCACGCTGGGCGCCATCCTGACGGGTGTGTTCGCCTCACGCGCCATCAACAGCGCGATTCCCGAGGGCAAGGCGGGCCTGCTTGAAGGCAATGGTGGTCAGGTGCTCAACCAGGCCATCGGCATCGCTATCGCCTGGGGCATCGCCATTGTGGGCACGCTGATCATCCTGAAGGTGTGTGATATCGTTTGCGGGGGCGTCCGCGTGAGCACCCAGGATGAAGTGGAAGGGCTTGATTTGAGCCAGCATGGCGAGGAAGGCTACTCGCTGGAAGGCTGAGAATAGAGAGGAAGAATCATCATGAAGAAACTCGAAGCAGTCATCCAACCCTTCAAGCTCGAAGAAGTCAAGGAAGCGCTCAAAGGCATTGGCGTCGATGGCATGACAGTGACCGAAGTTCGGGGTCACGGCCGCCAGAAGGGCCACACCGAGGTCTACCGCGGGCAGGAATACAAAGTCGACCTGCTGGCCAAGATCAAGCTCGAGCTGGTGATCCCGGCCGAGCGGCTTGAGGAAGTGATCGAAACGATCCTCAAGGCCGCCCGCACCGGCAAGATCGGCGACGGCAAGATCTTTGTCTACGACGTGGCTGATGCCATCCGCATCCGCAACGGCGATCGCGGCCCCAGCGCCATCTAGGTCTCAGAACAAAAGCCCCGGCCACAAGCCGGGGCTTTTTCAGGTCTATACACAACAAAAAAGCCCTGGCCGAAGCCAGGGCTTTTTGATTTGCTCCGGGGAGCCAGTTGGTTAGAACTGGTTCCAGAGGAACTGGTTGTAGACTTCGTGGTGGTACTGCACTTCCGGAGCCTTGACGAAGGTACCGAGCAGACGCGGGCAACGATCAGCCGAAGCCTGCTTGAGGTCGGCGAAGCGGGCCTTGACGTCGGCGCCGAACAGTTCGTTCGTCCAGGCGGCGCCACGGAAGTTCTCGATCGCGGTGTAGATGTTGTCCGGCAGATAACGATCGGCCTGGCGGAGGTTCTTGATCTTGGAGATCTCGCCTTCGAGGCCGGTCTTGAACACCGAGTACAGCACCATGTAGGGGTTGGCGTCCGGGCCCACCGAGCGGACTTCGACGCGGGCGCTCTTCTCGTTGCCGATCGGGATGCGCACCATCGAGCCACGATCCGTGGCCGAGGCCTTGATCTGGTTCGGAGCTTCGAAGTGGGGGTCGAGACGGCGGTAAGCGTTGACGCTCGAGTTGAGAGCAAGGCAGATGTCGTTGCCGTGGGTGAGGATACGGTCGATGAACTGCCAGGCAAACTTCGAAATCTTCTCGTCGCCCTTGGCGTCATAGAACACGTTCTTGCCGCCCTTGGTGATCGACACGTTGGTGTGCATGCCGTTACCGTTGACGCCAACGACCGGCTTCGGCAGGAAGCTGGCGGTGAGGCCCATCTTGGTGGCCACCTGGCGGGCGATCAGCTTGTAGATCTGGATCTGGTCGGCCGCGGTGACGACGTCGCCGTAGGTGTAGTTGATTTCAAACTGCGAGGGGGCGACTTCCGGGTGGTCCTTCTCGTTCTGGAAGCCCATGGCGCGCTGCACTTCGGCGCAGGTATCGATGAAGGTGCGGAGCGGGTCGCCAGGCAGCGAGTGGTAATAACCACCGGTGTTGACGTATTCGAACTTGCCCGTTTCATGGTAGTGACGCTCGGCGTCGACACCCTTGAACAGGAAGCCTTCGATTTCGTTGGCGGCGTTGAGCGTGTAGCCGTTCTTTTGGAATTGGCCGTTGGCGAACTGCTTGAGCACGCCACGCAGGTCAGCGGCGTAGGGCGAGCCGTCCTTGTCGATCACTTCGCTGAACAGCAGCACCTTGCCGGAGCCGAAGATGTCGGCCGGGGCCCAGTAGAACGCGCTCCAGTCCATCGCAAGGCGCAGATCGCTCTCGCGCTGGGCGGTAAAGCCACGGATCGAAGAACCGTCGAAGGTGAGATTGTCCCAGCTCTTGATCAGGAACTTCTTGTCATAGTCGAGCGTGTGCAGACGACCTTCGAGATCGCTGAACAGCACGGTGACAGCCTTGATGCGCTTTTCGTCCGTCAGGTACTTCAGGCGCTCTTCCTGGATGACTTCGGCCGAAACGCGGTTCTTGCGTTGCTCCTTGGCCGCCAGATTGAGTTCTTCCAACTCCCCGTAGGAGAGCGATAAAAAGTTTCGCAATTCGTTAGACATTCATTTCCTCAGTTGAGTAGATAAGAGGCTGGCTGTTGAGCAGAGAAGAGGCGAACTGTTGATCCGGGCCGTCGACGGAGACAAGGATTCCCGGGTTCGAAACCCAACAATAAACAAACCCCGGCACAAGGCCGATGCTCGATTATAGTCATTCACATCACTGGTTTCCAAGCTTCGGTTCGCGGCAGAACCCAATGCTTTATTTTTATCGAGGCGATTGATTCAGATAATGGAAATAGATCCATGCAGGGCAAAATAAGCCAGATCAATATCTCCCCCGGCGGAATCCCCAAGCGGCCCATCGCCGAGGCTAATCTTACGGCACGCGGGCTGACCGGTGACGACTGGGCGCACCCCAAATACCACGGCGGCCCTGACCAGGCGCTGTTGCTGATCGGGGCGGAAGTGATTGCCGAGCTAAACGGGCTCGGCTATGAGCTGTACGCGGGAGCGCTGGGCGAAAACCTGACCACCGAGGGGCTTGATTACGCCAACCTCACCGCCGGCCAGCAGTTTCGCCTCGGGCAATCGTGCCTGATCGAGCTCACCAAGTTGCGCGAACCCTGTCGCACGCTCGACATTTTCAATCGTCCCGGTGGTAACCGAATCCAGAAATTGCTCAAACTGGAGGGACGGGGCGGCTGGTACGCCCGTGTGCTCACCCCGGGGCCACTGTTTCCCGGTGACCGGATCATCCTCCACGCCCAGGTTGTTTAACTCTTGTCGCCCACCCATCTTGAAGTTCTCAGACGACACAGCCGCATCCTCGCCGAGGAAGTGCGGCAGCACCCGGATTGGGTCGCGGATCAGGATCTGGATCGCGACCTCGATCGCGAGGATTACCTCGAGAAGCTGGCGGGGCTCGAGTTCAATAATCTGGCGCTCGCGGAGTTTCGCCGGCGGTGCCTGACGCGGATTCTGCTGCGCGACGTGCTGGGACATGCCAGCCTCGCGCAGGTGACCGGAGAGATTTCGGCGTTGGCGGATGCGATTCTGGCCTGGACATACACCAAGATCCGCGCCGAGCTGGTGGCGCGCTATGGCGAACCCCGGCTGGCCAGCGGCAAGCCTTGCGGTTGCAGCATTGTCGCGCTCGGCAAGCTTGGCGGCAATGAGCTCAACTACAGCTCGGACATTGATTTGCTTTACGTCTACGCCGGCCGCGGCGAAACCGACGGTGGCGCCTCGCTGACCAACAAGGAATTCTTTGAAAAGCTTGCCCAGCGCCAGACGCAGTTTCTCGGTGCCTACACGGCGGAAGGCATCTGCTACCGGGTCGACCTGCGCTTGCGGCCCGAGGGCAGCCTCGGCGAGATCGCGATCTCGCTTGAGGCCGGGCAGGAATACTATCGGGGTCGCGCGCGCGATTGGGAACTGCAGATGATGATCAAGGCCCGGGTGGCGGCCGGCGAGGCTGCTCCCGGCATGGCGCTGATCCAGTTTGTGGAGCCCTTCACCTACCGCACGACAACTGACTTCTCGGCGATCGAAGCCGTCAGTGAGACGCGCGTCCGCTGGAATGAGAAGCTCACCAACCGGCGCCTGCAAGGCGGGGCGATCGACGTCAAGCTGACGCGCGGGGGCATTCGGGACATCGAGTTTCTGGTGCAATGTCTGCAACGGCTGCACGGGGGGCGCGAGCGGTGGGTGCGCACGACGAACACGATGATTGCGCTGGCGCGGTTGCACGACAAGGACCTCATCACCTCAAGCGAGTACGACGCGCTGACGGATGCTTATGAATTCCTGCGTCATCTCGAGCACCGGCTACAGGTGATGGAAGACCGGCAGACGCACACCTTGCCCGAGCGCCTGGAGGATCTTGAAGATCTGGCCCGGCGGATGCCACCGGTGCAACTGGGCGTGGAATCGAGTGGTCCGCGGTTGATCGACAAGCTGAAGGATCATCTGGGCGCCGTCGAGTCGATCTACTCGCGCGTGATCTATGGCCGGCAGGGGGCCAGCCCGGCGGCATGGCAGCCGGCACATTCCTCGTCGCACTTTAACCGCACGCAGGCCGAACGGCTGTTTGAGCAGCTTGAGGCGCGCTGGGGCAATTTTGAGCAGGAACAGCAAACCGTGGCTGACCTTAAGGAGCTCGCCACGCTGAGCCCTTTTCTTGCCGATGAGCTGATCCGTCAGCCGGAGTGGCTCGAGGAGTTGCGCGCGCTGCGCGCCGGCGAACCGGTAGTATGGACGTGGGATGGCGAAGAAGGCCTGCGCAAGATCTACCGGCGACGGCTGTTTCGGATCGAGGCGGAAAGCCTGCTGCTCGGCCGGCCGGTTTTCGATACGCTAGCCGCCACCAGTGATCTGGCCGACGGCGTGATCCGGCACTGTTATGAGTTGGCTTGCCGTCAGTGCGCGGCGTCGCAGATGCCAACGACGACGCCGATGATGGTGGTGGCGCTGGGGCGGCTCGGGTTGCGCGAGTTTGACCTCTCGAGCGACGCCGACCTGCTGTTTATCCTGCCGGATGAATCGGCGGGCGATGGGGAATTTTGGACGCGCGTGGCCGCGCGCATGATCGAGCTGATGACGGCATATACTGGCGATGGCGTGATCTTTACCGTCGATGCCCGGCTGCGGCCTTATGGTCGTGAAGGGGATCTGGTGCAGACCGAGGCGGCGTTCAAGGATTACTTCACGCATCACGCCGAGGCATGGGAAGGTATCGCCTACCTGAAATCGCGCGCCGTAGCAGGCGACCTCGAGCGGGCCACGACGTTCTTGACCGAATTGCAGAAGATCGACTGGCGGCGCTATGGCCAATCCCATCGCTCGCGACAGCAACTTCGGGAAATGCGCGCACGTCTTGAGAAGGAGCAGGGCAAGAGCCATCCGCTCAAGGCCGGCCGTGGTGGTTTCTACGACATCGACTTCCTTTTGCTTTACCTTCGCCTCAAGAGCGCTGGAATCTTTTTCAAGGTCCTGAATACGCCCGAGCGAATCAATGTAGTGGAGCAGATGGGTCATCTGGAAGCAGAAGACGCCAGCTTTCTGATGGAAGCGGCCAATTTCCAGCGCGCCATCGATCACGGCATGCGCCTGTACACCGGGCATACGTGCACGGTGCTGCCCGAGGCTCCCGCCGCGCGAGAGGCGCTGGCGTCCCTGGTGGGGCGCTGGTTGCCGGATCGCCACTGGCGGGCGGGATTTGAGGCCGAACTCGCAGCAGTACAGGAAAGGACACGTGAGGTTTTTGACCGGCTGTTTAGCTAGGACATTTTTGCTCGTCATGCTCGCGACGGCTGGCCAGGCGGCCACCATTGAGCGGGCGTTGAATCGGATGTACAACTTCGATTTCAATGGCGCGGATCAGGAGTTGGACGCCTACATCGGCGAACACGCGGGCGATAGCCTCGGCTACACGTTCCGCGCGGCTTCGCTGCTGTTTCGTGAGCTCGACCGGCTCGCGATTCTCGAAGCCGAGTTCCTTACCGACGACAAGCGCATCGCTGACAAAAAGCGCAAGCTCACGCCCGATCCAGCAATCCGGGACCGGCTGATGGCCGCGATTGAACGTTCGCGTGGCCTCGCACAGTCACAGCTGCAGAAATCGCCGAATGACATTCGCTCTTTGTTCGCGCTGTGTCTCGATGCCGGGCTGGTGACGGATTACCTCGCCCTCGTCGAGAAGCGTCAACTGGGCAGCCTGTCGCACGCCAAGGAATCCCAATCCTATGCCGTGCGCGTGCTCAAGCTCGACCCCAATTTCACCGATGCCTACCTCACCACCGGCATTACCGAGTACCTGCTTGGTAGCGTGCCATTTTTCGTGCGGTGGTTTGTTCGCTTCGAAGAAGCCGAAGGTAACAAGAAGCTCGCCGTCGAACGCCTGCACAGTGTGGTCGATAAGGGCCGCTATCTGGGACCTTTTGCCAAGATCCTGCTGGCCATCATCGACCTGCGCGAGAAGCGCCCCATGGCCGCGGAAGCCAAGTTGATTGAGTTGAGCCGCGAATTTCCTGAGAATCCTCTCTTCCGCAAAGAACTAGATAAGGTCCGACCCAAACTGAAATGAATCGCCGTTTTGCCCTCACCCTCTTCATCGCCGCGCTGGCCAATGCCCAGACTCCCGAGCCCACCGTGGAGCGGGCCTTCAACCGCCTCTACAGCTTTCAATTTGAGGAGAGCCAGCGGGTGGCTCGCGCCTTCAGCGAGAAGCACCCCGCCGATCCCATGGGCCACGCCACGCTTGCCGCCTCTTACCTCTTCAGCGAGATGAACCGCCTGAAGGTGTTCAACAAGGACATGTTCAAAGAGGACAAGGCGAACAACCAGCAGGGCAAGCAGATTGGCGAAGCCGCCAAGCGCAGCTTCGAGACGGCGCTCAATCAGGCCAAGAGCACGGGAGAAGAAGCGCTGAAGAAGAACGCCAAAGACACCAACGCGCTACTTGGGCTACTGATCGCCACTGGCGCCGAGCGGGACTTTGCGGCTCTTGTCGAAAAGCGCTACAAGGACAGCTACTACGCGGCCAAAGCGAGCCAGGAGTATGCGCTGCGGCTGCAGGCGATCGACCCATCGCTCGGCGACGCCTGGTTTACCCGTGGATTTAGCGAATATCTGGTGGGCAGCGTGCCGTTTGTGATCCGCTGGCTGATGAAGATCGATCAGGTGTCGGGCGACAAGAAGAAGGGCGTCGAGCTCATGGAGAAATGCGCGCAGTCGGGTCGCTACCTCAAGCCCTTTGCCCAGATGATGCTCGCCAGCATCTACCAGAAGGACAAACGACTGCCCGAGACACGGAAGATGCTCGAAGCCTTTGCCGCCGATCATCCGGATAATGTTGTCATCCGTGAGGAATTGGCAAAGATGTCCAAGTCACAGGGAATATGATTGAGTTGTGAGGCGTATCCTGCTCACTCTCGCTCTGCTGGCTCCCGCCGCGATTCTCGCGCGCGGGCAGGTGATCGAGTTTGAATCCAATGGCCTCAAGTATCAAACGTTGACTCGCGCCGGCGTCACCGTCATGTTCGCCACCCTGCCATCGAACATGAAGAACTTCTGGATCTTCCAGGTGGCCGTCTCCAATGGTTCGCGCTACAACACGACGATCGATCCGGAAGAGTTCATCTTTCGTCGCGAGGACGGCAGCACCGAGAAAGCCCTGCCCGCGCGGCAGGTGGTGCGCCGCATGCTCGACAAAGCCAACCGCGACGACGTGATCAAGATGGTGAATGCCTATGAGATTGGGCTTTACGGCTTGCAACGCATTCAGTCGACCAATGGCTACGAGCAGCGCCGCCAGACGGCGAACGGCGAGTTTGGGGGCAACAAGCTCAAGGCCGCCGCGGCTGCCAGCGCCATTGCGCTCGTCAAGATGAAGCTCAACCCCGCCGAGTCCACCGATGGCGCCATCTTCTATGAGATCGACAAGCGCAGTCTCGGCGCCGGCAAGTTGATGGTGCGTGTGGCGGGCGAGTTGTTCGAGTTTGACCCGATCATCGCGGACCACCGCCACGCCATCAGTCGCTATTCTGGAAATTGATCGATCTACACGCACACACGTTTGAGAGCGATGGTACGGATTCTCCCACCGGCCTGTTGGAGAAGGCGGCCGCCGCCGGGCTGCATACTCTTGCGATCACCGATCACGACACGCTCACCGCGCACGACAAAGCTCAGGCCACGGCCGATTCGCTGGGCATCCGCTTGATCCGTGGTGTTGAGATCAGCACCAAAGCGCGCAACAAGAGCGTGCACCTGCTGGCTTACTGGTTCCATGGCAATGCGCCGGACGGTTTTCTCACCTGGTTGTCAGAGATGCTCGAGTATCGCCGCGAACGCAACCGGCAGTTGATCGCCCGCCTGCAATCGCTGGGCGTCGAGATCACGCTCGCCGAAGCCGAGGCGTTGGGGCGCACGATCACCGGGCGCGTGCATATCGCCAAGGTGCTCATCGCAAAAGGCTACGTCAAGAACATCAGCGAGGCGTTCGACAACTACATCGGTGAGGACGCCCCGGGCTTTGTACTGATGGAAGAGCCACAAACAGCCAAGGCCGTGCGCAAGGTGCGTGAGTTTGGCGGGGTGCCGGTGCTGGCGCATCCGATCCGGCTGAACATGCGCGACCCGCAGGTGGAAGAGGACTTTATCCGCGAGCAGGTGGAGGCGGGCCTGCTGGGCCTTGAGGTGATGCATTCCGATCATGGCGAACGCGAGCGAGAGCGCTATCTGATGCTCGCTGAGCGCTATGGGCTGGCGCCGTCGGGCGGCTCGGATTTCCACGGCGACATCAAGCCGAACATCCACCTCGGTCGCGGCAAGGACAACAACGTCGCCGTGCCGCAGGCATGGCTCGATAAACTGTATTC
>CAZBTA010000024.1:0-34959 GCA_964494515.1 uncultured Bryobacter sp. | reverse complement strand
TGGGTGGCACGACGGCATGGTGGCAGCATTGCGAATAGGATGAGGCCCGGGATGTGAATCTCTGCCAGGTGTGGAATCGGGGAGGGGTTGTTCTCGTTGAGGGCATCTTTGTGCCGTATGATCGGGGTCCTGCGGTGAAGACAGATGCCTTGAAAATTGTTGACGGACGAAATAGTACAGACGCCGTTCAGCTCGAGAATTGCCGTCTTTTGATTCCCCAGTTAAAGGAGGCAGAGGTCAGGCGGCGGCTCGATGAGCGGTTGCGCCGGGAGTAGTTGAACTGGCGGTGCTTCTAGCACTGCATGATTGTCCAGACCTTGTCGAACCTCTGGCAGGCGAGATCGGCCTTACGGATCAAAAAGTAAAGCCGACCGGCACTGCCCCAAATCATGCCCGCCTGATGCTGTGAGTCCAACTGGAAGAGTAGAGTCCAGTCTTCTGTACCCTCACTACCAATGAACTCGATCCCGCTCGAGGCCATGTGCGCCTCCAATGCTACGTCTCCCTGAATCTCATCTGGAAGGCCGCCGACGCGGTGGATGCCCCCCTCAGCGTATAGCAAGCCAAACAGCTTCGCGACTTCATCCTCAGTAAGTTGAAGCTGCTGCGCCGTGGCTTGGGTGAGCGCCGGGAAAGTGAGATCGACAGTAGCTGCAAATGCGAAGGGCGTAAATCGGGAGTGCTCGTCAAGTTCATCGGGGAAAGCCCGTAAAGGAATCGAGGCAAGGTCCAGGGTGGTGAAGATTACCCGCCACAATGCCATGTCTTCCGGCTCTCCGCCGTAATGATCCCCCTCGTCGTAGTTAAAGAAGAAAAGGGCTCCCTTTGCCGGCAGATCCATGCCTTCGATTGGTGGCAGTGCGGCGAGGTCCAGTTGCGCCAGAAATGCCATTGGGTCGCCATCCGGCGTAGTGGGCCACTCGATGTCGGGCGGGAGGTTGGGGGCGCCTCCGAGGCGGGAGACTGGTTCCTCGCAGGGTTGGGATGCCCGCAGCCGAATGGATTGCCGGGCGGAACCCTGGAGTACGGGCACTAGGCGCTCGAGGCCAATCTGGCGTAGACCATCAAGGAAAGCTGAATCTGGATTCGGCATGGCCAGCTATCGGCGGCCAGCGGCTGACTCAATAGATGATGGCAGTGTTGCAAAATTACTTGACAAAGGTACGCGCAGGTTTTATATTGAAACTGTGATCACCATCACGCAGACAAAATCAGGAGAAAAGACAATGAGCATCACTCGCTACAATCCGTTTGACTTCACCCCGTTCCAGGCCTTCCGGTTGTTTGAAGAGGCGCTGCCGAAGCTGGCTGAGCCGAATGGTTCGCGCCCGTGGGCTCCGGCGGTCGATATTCTGGAAACCGAGAATGAGCTGATTCTGAAGGCCGACCTGCCGGAAGTGAAGCAGGAGCAGATCGACATTCGCGTCGAAGATGGCACCCTGACGTTGCGCGGCGAACGCAAGTTTGAATCCGCGGCCAACGAGAAGGGCTACCACCGCATCGAGCGCAGCTACGGGGCCTTCAGCCGGAGCTTTACGCTGCCGGACACGATTGACCCGGAACAGGTGAAGGCCACCTTCAAGGACGGTGTGCTGACGGTAACCCTGCCGAAGAAGGAGATTTCCAAGCCGCGCCAGATCAAGGTAGAAGTAAGCAACTAAGACGCAGCGGCAGGAATCCAATAGAGTAGAGGGCAGGGGCAATCGAGCCCCTGCCCTTTTGTCACAATCTGGGGGATTGAAGTAAACACTATGAATTCGATCAAAACTGTACTGCTGCTAGGCGGCATGTCCGGGGTGCTGCTGTTGTTCGGAGAACTGTTTGGCGGCCGCAACGGACTGGTTCTTGCGCTGGGCATGGCCGTGGTAATGAACTTTGTCAGCTACTTCTTTAGCGAGAAGATGGCGCTGTCGATGAGTGGCGCCCAGCCGGTCAGCGCAACCGAGAACGCTTACATCTGGCACCGGATCGCGCCGATGACCAAGCGGCTAACCGAGAAGATGGGCATTCCGATGCCGAAGCTCTGGGTGTTGCCGGAAGAATCGCCGAACGCGTTTGCCACCGGGCGCAACCCGTCGCACTCGTCGGTGGCGGTGAGCGCGGGCCTGCTCGAGCTGATGAACGATGAGGAAGTGGAAGCCGTGATTGCCCACGAGCTCGGCCACATTCTGCATCGCGACATTCTGATCTCGTCCATTGCCGCGACGCTGGCGGCCGCGATTACGGCGCTGGCGCGCATGGGCTTCTTCTTTGGCGGGCGGCGCGATGACGATGAAGATTCGAGCCCCGTGGTGGGCCTGTTGATGATGATCCTCGCGCCGATCGCCGCGCTGCTGATCCAGATGGCGATCTCACGGACGCGTGAATTCGCCGCGGATGCCGCCGCAGCCAGGTACACCGGCTCGGTGACGGGCATGGTGAATGCGTTGCGCAAGCTGGACTCGTGGTCGCGGCGCATCCCGATGGAGGCGAGCCCCTCGATGTCGCACATGTACATCTTCCCGCCGATGGGCGGCATGCTGTCGAGGATGTTCTCGACGCACCCGTCGACCGAGCAGCGGATTGCTTCGCTGCTGGGAAACCGGGCATGAGGAAGATCCGGTTAGCGCACAAGGCGGCTGAACGTCTGGCCGCCGGGCATGTGTGGGTGTATCGGGGCGAATTGCCAGCTGACATCACAGCCGATACCTGCGAGACGGCCCTGCTCATGGATGAGCGGGGCCGTTTGCTTGGCAGCGCGATTGTGGACGGCGCATCGCCCGTGCCGGTGCGCCTGTACGCGCGCCGGGAAGCGGCGTTTGATGCCGGGTTGGTGCGGGAGCGGTTGGTGAAAGCCTTCGCCTGGCGGCGGCGCGTGGTGGGGCCCGAGAGCAGCGGCTACCGCATGGTGTTTAGCGAGTCGGATGGCCTGCCGGGCTTGATTGTCGATCGCTTTGGCGCCGGGGTGGCGCTGCAGTTGGGGATGCGGAATTATGTTTCTTTACGTGAAAGTATCTTAGCTGAACTTAAAAGTGAGGTAAGTGGGCTAAGTGCGGTTGTGAGTGAGGAAGCAGAAACAAGAAAGTTAGTCTACGGAGAGACGCCGGCAACGCGGGTAGTCTACCGGCTGAATGGCCTCGAGTTTGAAGCCGACCTGATGGAGGGGCCGAAGACGGGGGCGTTTCTCGACCAGCGTGAGAACTACCTGGCGGTGGCTGATTGGGCGCGCCGGCTGGGGCTGGGCGCGGGGCGGGCGCTTGATCTGTTCTCGTCCTCAGGCGGGTTTGCGCTGCATTTGGCGCGGGCTGTGGACAGTGTGGATGCCGTGGACTCATCGGCATGGGCGGTGGCGCGAATCGAGGCGAATGCGCGGCGCAATGGCGTGCGGAACGTGCGGGCAATTGATGCGGATGTGAAGCAGTATCTGCGGGGACTCACGCAGGCGCGGCGGCGCTATGAGTGTGTGGTGGTGGACCCGCCAGCGTTTGCCAAGCAGGTGAAGCAAATGAAAGAGGCCACTCGCGCCTACTTTGAACTGAATGTCAAAGCGCTTGGCGCGGTGGCCCCTGATGGTTTGTTTGTCACCTGCTCGTGTTCGCGAGCGATGACCGAAGATCAACTACTCGGCGTAGTGGCAGAAGCGGCACGTGAGAGCCGGAAGCAACTCACGCTTCTTGAAAAGCGCGTTCAGCCCAGTGACCACAAAGTGCAACTTCTGGTCCCCGAAACCAACTACCTGAAGTGTCTGATCTTCGCGGTTGGATCAGCCGGCTAAAAACTATTCCGACTTCTTGCCCTTACGGAAAGCAGCCCAACGCTTCTTCTGGGCGGCGGCGATGCGCAGGCGCGCTTCTTCGCTCAGAACACGCTTGCGGCGGCTACCACCAGAGGAGGAAGGGGCCGGAGCGGATTCAGCGGCGGTAGCGGCGCTGGCAGCGGGCTTGCGACCACCGAGCATGGCCTTGACCGTGGCGATCTGTTCTTCGATACGCTTCTTCTGCAGTTCGAGGCCTTCGAGCGCGGCGGCTAGCAATAGGGGGTCTTGAATGGATGATGAGGGACGAGCCATCTTGGTTCCTTAAGTAATGGAGTTACTACTTTAGTGACACTATATCAAAATAGTTTCCTTGAATCCAAGAGAATTGTGACCGGGCCGTCATTGACGAGTTCCACTTTCATGTGTGCCTGAAACTTGCCTGTGGCCACGGGGATGCCTTTTTGCGCGATTCTGGCGACGAGATTGTCGAATAATTCGCGGGCGGTGGCGGGTAATTCGGCGGCATCGAAAGATGGGCGATTGCCTTTGCGTACGTCACCAAATAGGGTGAACTGACTGACGAGAAGTAGCGCGCCGCCCGTCTGGACAAGGTCGAGATTCATTTTGCCGGCGGCGTCTTCAAAGATGCGGAGGCCAGCCAACTTAGCGGCGAGGGTGTCGACGTCGGTGGAATTGTCGCCTTTTCCGACACCAATTAAGGCCAGCAAGCCGGGGCCAATTTGGCCGACGATTTCACCGTCAACAGTAACTGAAGCAGATAGGACCCGCTGGACTACGGCTCGCATCTTTTTTGCTCCAGAGCTGATTTGGCGGCCTTGAGACGGCGCGAAACGACCGGATGAGCCCATAGGGACTCAAGCGAAACGGGTAAGCGGCGCTGCCAGTTGGGGGCTTCAGAGGTGGTGCCGGGCATATTCTGCTGCTCTTTGTCGGCGGTAAGTTCTTCGAGGTTGACGAGGCGCAAGCGCGAGGGAGTGGCGGCGAGAAACCGGCAGAGAGCGGCGAAGAAGTCATCCGCGGTTGCTGCTGCTGTATCGATCGCCAGGGCGCGTTTGAGCTCTGAAATGGCTTCGATGCGTCCTTTTTGAGCTGCTTCGAGCTCATGGGCGGGCAATTGACCGGTACTCACGCGGGCGGTGAGATCGGCGCCGCTGAGCCAGCCGTCAAAGGTGGGCAGGTCATGGGTAGTAAATGCGGCGATGGCTTGCTGGGGGTAATGTGGGGCGGGATTGAAGTGGGATCCGGAGCGCTCAAACAGGATCAGGCGGTAACTCAAGATACCGAATTCGTCGAGCGCCTGGCGGAAATAGCCGGGTACGGTGCCTAAATCCTCACCTACCACCACCACGCGGTGGCGCTTACTTTCGAGGGCCAGAATCTTCAGTAAATCCTCGAAATTGTCGCGAACATAGGCGCCATCGCGGGCGCTCATGTTGTCGGGAATCCAGTACAGGCGCGCCAGGCGCATGACGTGATCGAGGCGAATGGCGCCAGCATGGCGGGCGGCGCAGCGGATCGATTCGACAAAGTAGCGATAGCCGGAATCGGCATGGCGGCGGGGGTGAAGGGCGGGGAAGCCCCAATCCTGGCCATTCTCATTGAAGTCGTCTGGCGGGGAGCCAACACGGACGCCGGGAGCGAACAGGTCCTGATAGGCCCAGTAGTCGGCGCCGACGCGATCGGTGGCGAGGGCGAGGTCCTGATAGAGGCCGAGGGGATAGCCAGCGGCGGTGACCTGCTCGTGGGCCGCGGCGAGCTGCTGCTCGAGCCGCATCTCGACCCAGGCGTGGAAGTCGATGCGGCGGGCGAGGCGTTGGGCGAGGGCCTGAGAGGCGGGGCTGGTGGGAGACTGATACTCGGCCGGCCACTGGCGCCAATGCCAGACGTTGCCGTCGCGGCGGTGGAAGTAGCGATCAAAGGCCATGTAGGTGGCGTAGTTGGTGAGCCAGGCGCCGCGGGCCGTCCGATAGGCATCGAGTGTGGCCCGATCACCACGGCAATACTCGCGGTAAAGCAGGGCGAGGAAGAATGTCTTGATGCGGGCTACGGATTCGTAGTCGACAAACTCACGCTCACGGAGGGCGGCGAGTTGGGCCTTGAAGTCGGGGCGTGCGGCAAGGGAACGGGCGAGGGCACTGGTGGCAAATTCGGGCAGCGATTCGATGTCGAGGTAGACGAAATTGCGCGTGAAGATACTGAGGGGCAGATAGGGACTGGTGTTGTAAGGCGCGCGGTTGTGGATGGCGTGCAGTGGGTTGAGGGCGATGAAGTCAAAGTGGGCATGGGTGGCCAGGGAGCGGGCAAAGTATGTGAGGTCGGTGAAGTCGCCGATGCCCCAGTTGCGCTGGCTGCGCAGGGCGGGCAGAAAGCAGTTGATGCCGTTGAGCGAGCCGGGGATGGGGGCCTCGAAGCAACGGCGTGGGGCGAGGATCCAGTAAAAGCGCAGGGTGCGGGTGCTGGTCTGCACGGTGAGGGTGTGATAGCCGGCGGGGGCCTGTGGCAGAGGCGTGGCTGGAGACCAGACGGACTGGGTGGAGGTGCCGTTCTCCCAGTCGATGCGGAGATGGATCGGGGCATCGAGCTCGGCTGGATCGAGCCGGGCGGGCAGCAGCGCGAGCGGAGCGTCGGCGAATTCGACGAGGGATTGGGTGTCGGCTGGGGTGTAGTCAAGCGCCGCGATGATGGCGGCGGCGGTGGCGGGTGAGACCTCGCGGGTGTGGCCCCAGATGGTTTCGTAGCTGAGTTCGAGACCGAGACGCGCGGCCAGTTGTTGGATGTCGGACAGTGGAAAGACCTCTCGAATCCATTGTAAGAAGCGTGGGATAATCAAAGCATGGAGAATCGTGTCGATCTCGGGTTGACCCCGGATGATCTGTTTGCCCGCATTGACCAGGAGTTTGGCTCCTCTGAAGGCGATGGCATCATCACGACGACGTTGGGCAGCGCGATCAACTGGGCGCGCAAGAACTCGATCTGGCCGATGACATTCGGCCTGGCCTGCTGCGCCATCGAGATGATGGCGACCTCGGCGTCGCGTTATGACACGTCGCGCTTTGGCGCGGAAGTGTTTCGTGGTTCTCCACGGCAATCGGATCTGATGATCATCGCGGGCCGGCTGTCGAACAAGATGGCGCCGGTGGCGCGGCAGTTGTATCAGCAGATGCCGGAGCCGAAGTGGGTGATCTCGATGGGGGCCTGCGCGACCTCAACGGGTGTGTTCAATAACTACGCGCTGATCCCGGTGAATCAGGTGATCCCGGTGGACGTGTACGTGCCGGGGTGCCCGCCGCGTCCGGAGCAGCTGATTTATGCGTTGATGAAGCTGCAGGAAAAGATTCAGGCCGAGCAGGGGACGCTCGCCAAGGTCCTGAACATCGACTAGGCGCAAATTCCGCTCAAGTTCATCCGGTACTTTCCGATACGAAGAGTACACAAAGAAAGATTTTCTCTGAAGCGTATTGAAATACGGGGGCATGCCCCTGTGGAAATGCGGCAGGTGAACTATGAAAGTAGCGGAAGTATCAGCTATTGCAGCCGTTGGGCAACAGCAAACCCAGGCGGACCCGCAGGTTCGTCAGGAATCGCAGGATCGTCGCGCCGTGCTGGCGGCGGTGAAGGAACTGGATTTGCCAGAGCTAAGCCTGCCGAACCGTTCGATTGACATTACCTATGACCGCGAGGCGCGGCAGAGCGTGGTGAAGATTGTGGATGGAGACACGGGAGAGGTGGTCAAGCAGATCCCGGGCAAGGATGTGCTGGAGCGGGCGAAATTTTATCGGGAACTTTCCGGTTTGTAAAGACAAAACTCTAAAGCCGGGAAGAATCACCGATAAGTGCCGTAAGAGCAATGACGACTTACGTTTCACCGCAAGGCTACCTCGATAACGAACAACGCTACCAGGAACAGCGCGTCGAGCAGGCATCGCCATTGGAATTGACCTGCATCCTATATGAGGGTGCAATCCAGGCTGTCGAGCAGGCGCAATTGTTTTTGAAGCGTGGTGACATCCTCGCTCGTGGTCGCGCTATCGCCCGGGCACAGGGCATTCTCGTCGAATTGACCGAGAGCCTCGATCGCAAGAAGGGCGGCGACTTTGCCGCGCGGCTTGGGTTGCTCTATGACTACATGCTGGCGAAGCTTACCGAAGCGCATGCCCAACAGGTGCTTGAGCCGCTCGCCGAAGTGCAGACGTTGCTCACCGATCTGCATGCGGCCTGGAAGCAGATTACCCCCGAGGCAGCTGGTGAGCTGGCGCGCGGGGGCCAAATGGAAGAAGTGCGAGTGGATGTGGCCGTCTAACGGCCAGCAACTTACAACTTGAGAGATTTGCCAAGGGCCTTCGCTATGCCGAAGGCCCCTTGTTTTGCCATCGACTTGGCGATGTGTTGTTCGGCGAATTCCATGATGCCGTCCGAGCCGCCGGAGGACTCGCCCCCAAGCCAGGAATCGCCACTCGATTCGCGAGCGGTACGCAGGAGATTGGAGGCGAACATTGCCTCGAAGTCTTCGAGCGCGCCCTTGAGCTCCTCCTGTTTCTTGTTGGGAGTGGCGGGAGTGTTCAGCGAGATTGCCGTTGTCGCGTTGATGTTCATGGGGATTACAGCACCTCCAATTCTGCTTCGAGTGCGCCAGAGACTTTGAGCGCCTGCAGGATGGCGATGACGTCACGTGCCGTCGAGCCGATCTGCTTAAGCGCCTGCACGAGCTCGTCGACGTTGGCGCCAGCGCCGAGCGAGATGGCTTTGGCCTTGTCTTCCTTCACGCCGACGCCGACCTGCGGGGTGACGACGGTTTTGCCCTGGCTGAGTGGTTCGGGCTGGGAGGTGACAAACGAAGTGGAGATATCGATGGATAGTGAGCCGTGCATGATCGATATGGGGCGCAGCACGACGTCTTTGCCCATCAGGATCGTGCCCGTGCGCTCGTTGATGACGACCTTGGGGACGCGGTCGACCGGGACGACCAGTTCCTCGACCATCGAGTAGAACTCGACTTCGCGATTCAGATAATCCGCTGGCGTCTGCACGGTGATCAGTCCCGGATTGACGGCCGTGGCGACTTGCGGCTTGCCTGTGGGGCTGGGGAACTTTTTGTTGATGGCCGCCGTGATGCGAGAGGCCGTCGAGAAGTCAGCCTTCTGCAACTGCAACTTGAGCGCCTGCCCCGGGGTGATTGAGGGGGCTTCGGCTTCGATGATGCCGCCGTTCAATACGCGGCCGACAGTGGGGTGGTTGGTGGTCTGCTGGTTACCGCGGCCGCCGGCAACGAAACCACTGGTAACAACCGGACCCTGGGCGACGGCGTAGACCTTGCCGTTGGCCCCACGCAGGCTGGTCTGGATGAGGATGCCGCCCTGGAGGTTTTGTGCGTCGCCGATGGCGGCGACGGTGACATCGATCTTGGTGCCGGTCTGGGCGTAGGGTGGCAGTGTGCCCGTGACCATGACGGCGGCAATATTACGCACCAATAGAGCGGTGGGCGTGACCTGCACGCCCATGCGGTCGAGCATGTTCGCGAGGCTTTGTGAGGAGAAGAACGTCTGGCGCTTATCGCCCGTGCCATTGAGGCCGACCACGAGGCCGTAGCCGAGCAACTGGTTGTCGCGGGCGCCCTCAAGCGAGACAAGCTCGCGGACGCGGAGTGGCTTCGAGTCAGTAGCCGCGTAGAGCGGCAGCAGCGTGAGTAATAGCGCGAGGTATTTCATTAGAACGGCAAAATCCCAAGGAGCATGCGATAGAGAAAGTTGGGCCGGCGAATGGCGTCAGAGACGATGCCTTTGCCATTGAGCTGGACATTCATCATCGCAATGCGGTCGCTTGCGACGCGGTTACCATTGGTCACATCGTTCCAGCGCACGATGCCACGGATCTCGATGTGTTGCTTTTCGGCGTTTACGCCGACGTCCTTGATGGCCTGAACGACCAGGTCGCCATTGGGGAGAACTTCAACCACGCGACCCGAGAGGGTTGTGGTGAGGACGTTGCTGCGATTGGTGGAGCCTGAGGAATCGAGTGACTGGTCGCCGCCAAGGGTGACGAGGTTGGTGAGAGCGCCTACGGGGCTGGGGTTTCCGAGCAGCTTGGTGATGTTCGAGTTTGCGGCAGATGTGCGTTTGGAGGCACTGGTGCCCTGCGAGACCGCTGTTAACCGGTCGCTGACAACGATGGTCAACAGATCGCCGACGCGACGGGCCCGAAAATCAGCGCCAAGGTCGCTGTAGCGGCCAGCGTCATTGAAGATTGAGCCCGGCGCGGTTTGGGCCGCGAGGGGCGGCAGGGCGAGCAAAACAATCAGAAGGTACTTCACTGCTTTCTCCGGTTGTTGGGGGATTCGATTTCAACGCGAGCGGGCGCCACGGCAATGGCTCGCAGAAGCTTGTTGCCATCCATCGCGACGATGACGGGATCGCCGAGGCGCGCCTTGTTACGGGCGACGGCCTGGGTGCGGATGGCGGTTTGTCCGGCGCGGCTGATGAGCTCGACGGTGTCGCCGGGGAATATGATCGGGGCCTCGGTGAGGTGCAGCGCAAGGATGGGCGTGCCCTTGGGCAGAGAGCGGCGCAGGACTTTGCCTTCGATGTGCAAATCGTCGGCGCGTGTTTCGGTGGGCTCGAGCTTGTAGGGGACCTGTTGCCACTCGGTGTCGCCGTCGGTGAGCAGTCGTCCGGCGGGAAGGGATTTGGCCGCGATCAGGCGGCGGGTCTGGCGGGTGATTGAAAAGCGGATGCGCACCGGGGCACCGCCCGCGTCTGCTCCCAGGCGACCACGCCAGAGGTAGCTGTTCGAGCGAGAGTCATGAAACAGGCCACTACGCTCGAGGACCATCTTGCCGTTGGCGCCAGTGCCGAGGGTATGTTCGTGCAGGATCAATTCGCCAGGAGCTGGTTTGAAGTGAAACAGACTGTCGAGGGCTTCACGCAACTCGGCTTCCCAGTGGATGTCGACTGCTTGCGCGGTTTGGCGGAAGAGGCAGACGCCTTCGTCGGCGCGCAGTTGCTGGTCGGGCTTGTGCAGCCGGAGCCAATGGTTAAGCGTGTCGACCGTCAACTCGCGCCGCGCGCCAAAGACAGGCGACGGGGCAAGAGGCGTATCCGGAGCGAGCCGCGCAAACGCGGGCACGCGCGCAGCCAGATCCTGAGCCGTGACCTGGGGGCCGTCGATGCGGAGGCAGGCGGGTTCAACCGCGAGCAACAGGAGCAGCGGGAGCATTAGCGTGTGACGTTGTTGGCTTGCTGGTACATTTCGTCGGCGGCCTTGACGATCTTGGAGTTTGCTTCGTAGGCGCGCTGGGCCACGATGAGGTTGATGAACTCGCTGACGACGCTGACGTTGGACTGTTCAACGTAGCCCTGCAGCAGCCCGCCCATGCCTTCCTGTCCGCCTGGGGTGCCAATCTGGGGCTCGCCCGAGGCGTCGGTGGGCATGTAGAGATTGCGGCCGATGCTGTTGAGGCCGGCGGGATTGGCGAAATTGGCGATCTGGATCTGGCCGGCGACCTGCGTGGCCGTCTGTCCCGGCAGCGTGTAGCTGACCGTGCCGTCGGTGCCGATGGTAACGCCTTGCGCCTCAGCCGGGATGGTGATCTGCGGCTCGAGCGCGTCGCCGTCCTGGGTGACGATGTTGCCATCGCGATCGAGGTGGAAGCCGCCGGCGCGCGTGTAGGCCGTTTCGCCCGTGGGCCGGCGGATCTGGAAGAAGCCCTTGCCCTGGATGACGATGTCGAGCGGATTGTTCGTCATCGAGAAATCGCCCTGCGTGAAGAGGATCTCGTTGGAGGCGGTGCGAGTGCCGAGGCCGAGCTGCATGCCGCTGGGGATGTTGGTCTGTGCGCCAGCCGAGGCGCCGGGTTGGACGAGCGTCTGGTACATCAAGTCCTGAAACTGGGCCCGCCGCATCTTGAAACCCGCTGTATTGGCATTGGCGAGGTTGTGCGCGATGTTGTCGACGTTCAACTGCTGGGCCGACATGCCGGAACCAGCGCTATAGAGTGCACGAATCATAAATTCTCCCTTCGAATGTCCTGGTTAAACGCGACCGACCTCTTCGCTCGAGCGCCGGCTCATCTCGCCGTGCAATTGCAGGGCCTTTTGGAGCATCTCGAACTGGCGCGAGATCTTGACGAGAGCGATGGTGCCGGTGGTGGGGTCGACGTTTGATTTCTCGAGCATGCCCTGATTCACCTCAACACCGGCGGCGCGCTTGAGGCTGGCCGTGTCGGAGAGCGCGAAATAGGACTCGCCCTGTTTGGTAAGCCCTTGCGGGCTCGCGGAGGTAACGAGGTCAAAGCGGGCGAGCGGCTGATTGTTCTGCCGGATGACGCCCTGCTTGTCGATCTGAACAGGCTGGAGAGGATTGAAGCGAAACTCGGGCGGGAGCGGCTGGCCGTCCGGCAGAGTGAGTTTCACTTTGAATCCCTCGCGTGTTCTCAATTGGCCATCGGTGCCAATTTGAAAGCTGCCGTTGCGTGTCAATAAATTGCCAGATGGCGATTCTGTGACGAAGTAGCCTTCCCCCTCGAGGGCTACATCGAGCGGGCGCGCGGTGGACTCGAGAATGCCTTGTCCGAAGTTGATCCAGGACTTGCGCAGATCGGGGGAAAGCCCTGTGTAATCAGGGCCGCCATTGGCTGCGAGGGCTTCTTCAGAGCCGTAAAGCGCATAGCGTTCGAGCTCGCTTTTAAAGGCGGGAGTGCCTGTATTGGCGAGGTTATTGGCGACAAGATCGAGGCTCTCGGCGCGCGATCTCATGCCACTGGCGATGATGCTGGTAATGTTATCCACTCTTACCTTCCGCGAGTGAGTAGGCAATTCGCGTGCCAAAGGTTTGGCCCTTGGGTTGCAAGTGTTGCCAGCGTGATTGATACGCTCGCGGCATTCGACATTCCGATGACGGCCGCTTCGCTCGACAGCAAGGTTGAGACGAAGGCGATGGGTGAGAACGGTGAAGTGCTCACTGGTGATGCCGCGATGGCGGCGCTGATGGCGATGTGGGCTTCGCTGTTTCAGCAGCAGGTGGTGGACCAGCCAGCGCAACAGGGGCAACTGCTCCAGGGCAATTCGATGGCCAAGGCTGAGGGCGAGCCGGTGGCGGCCGAAGGTGAGGCGCCGGTGCTCGAGCAGATGGTGGCCGATGGGCCGCGCGGGGTGGCGGGGCTGCTTAAGGCGATGCAGGCCAAGGGGTTTAATGTAGCGGCGTGGGCCGAGGCAATGGCGCCGGCCCTGGAGGCCCAGCAGAACGCTGCGCCGGCTTGTGGCGAGGGCGCCGTGGCGGCGCTGGTGGCTGAGGTAGCGCCGCAGGTGACCGCGCCGCCGACCCCGGATGCTGCGGCCGCTGCCGTGCCCGTGACAGAAGCACTGCCCGCGCCCAAGACTGCTTCCGATTTGAAACTGCCCGTTGAGACTCCTGAACCAGAGCGGGAAGCGAGTGCGCAGGGCGCCGTGGAGGCACCGCAGCCGGTAGCCGAGGTGCCGCAGCCCGTGGCTCCTGCTCCTGTGGCGGCGCCGGTTGTCGCGCCGGAGAGCGTGGAGGCGGCTGTTCAGGAAGCGGTGGCGCCGGTGGCGCCAAAGGCCGCGGCGAAGGTAAGTGGTGGTGCAGCGTTGGGGGCGGCAAAAGATGAGAGCCGCGTGCGTCGTGGCGAGATGCGCAAAGGGGCGGTGGAGAGCGTGGCGGATCCGGCGGCAACCCAGGCGCCAGTGTTTGAGACCGTGGTGGAGCTGCGCAAGCAGATCGTGGAACGTCCGGTGGTGACGGTGAATGCACCGCAGGAGAAAGAGCCCGAGCCCACCGCGGCGCCCGTCGATATAAACCCGGCGGCGGCCCAGTTGGGTGGCACGCCGACGAATCCTTTGGTGGAAACAGCGGATGCTCCCGTCGAGCAGGCCGCGCCAGCGGTGACGGGTGTGATCGAGCAGTCCGTTGTGGCGGCCAAGGCCGAGCCGGCCATCGCGCCAGCCAAAACCAATGAAGCGGCGGCGAACTTTCCCAAGCCGGAGAAAGCAGAGCCCGCGCCGGCTGAAGTGCTGCCGGCGCAGAGTGCGACGCCAGCACCGGCCAGTGAGCCGGCCCGGGTGACGCGTCCGCAAGCGGTGACGCAGACCTATCAGTCGCGCAACGTGAATTCACAACCTTTTACAGCGCCCGCGCCACGGGAGGCGAAGACGATTTCGATTCGCATTCCGCTGACGGACGGGGCGGCGAGCGGCGGCCAAGCCACACGTCATATCGATCTCGTGTTCCAGCACCGCAATCAGGATCTGACGCTGCAGTTCCAGGCGCCGAGCAAGGAGATTCAGAAGAATCTCGAAGACTCGATGTCGAACCTGATGAACCAGTTGCGCAGCGATAACTGGGTTTCAAAGGCGTCCGAGACACAGCCGGTGCATGCCGGTGTAGAGGCGGCGCTCGAGACACCCAAGCGCGTCGAGAACATTTTGACGCCCGCCCCGGCGCCTGATTATCAGCGCGAGGCGATTACAACGTCGCAAGGGCAGGCGTTCCAGTTTGAAGACCAGGGTGGTCAGGGACAGGGTAGGGAAGAGCAACGGCAGCAGAGCCAGAAGCAACGGCAAAGCTCCGGGGCTTTTGCCGAAGAGCTCGCCGAACAAGAGCAGGATTAACGGATCAACGATTCAGCAGGAAGGAGTCAACTATGTTTCCCGCATCGGGAATTTCCAATCGCTTCAGCGCGACACAAAACAACAACTCGACCTCAGGCACGGACTCGACTTCGAACACGAAGAAGACGAGCACTGTCGACCCGAATGACCTGGCCAATAAGGAGGTCTTTCTCCAGTTGCTGATTGCCCAGATCAAGAATCAGGATCCGACAAAGCCCGGAGACAGTATTCAGTACCTGACCCAGCTCAGTCAGTTCACCGGTGTCGAGCAGATGGTGGATATCAAGAATCAGCTCAAGGACTTGAGCGAGAAGCTGTTCCCCGCCAACTCAACCGAATCAGGCTCATAACGGACTCATACAGGAGATCTCATCAAAGATGTTTACTTCATTCTCAACCGCACTTTCCGCCCTTGGCGCTCACGCAACTGCCGTGGACGTTGTGGGTAACAACCTCGCCAACCTGAATACGCCTGGTTTCAAGGCGAGCACGGTTTCCTTCTACGACCTCGTCACGCAGTCGCTCGGTGCGGGTCTTGGTGAAACCCAGGTCGGTTTCGGTGTGGGTCGTCCGGTGACGCTGCGTAACTTCTCGCAAGGCGCCATTCAGGCCAGCAGCGGTGCGCTCGATGCCGCCATTCAGGGTGACGGATTTCTGATCCTGAAGGGCAAGCAGAACGAGACGGTTTACTCCCGTGGCGGCAACCTGATCGTCGACAAGTCCGGCAACCTGCTTACGGGTAAGGGCTATCGCGTGCAGGGTTGGACGGAAGTGGATGGGGTTCTCGATACGAACGGACCGGTGGGAGACATCGTCATTCCGGTGGGTTCTATCAAAGCCCCGCGGGCGACGACGGGTTTTCAGTTCGACATGAACTTGAATGCGTCGGCCGCGACCGGGGATCAGTTCAAGACCTCAATCGAAGTGTTCGATTCCCTCGGCAATAGCCATGTGGTCAGCGTGGCATTTACAAAGTCTTCAACTGCGAATGCGTGGGATTACAGCATCACGATTCCGGATGACGATGTAACGGCGCCGATTGCGCCACTGACGGGTACGCTGCAGTTCGACAGCAACGGCAAGCTGACTTCGCCGGATTCGGCGACGGCGGTGACGTTTGCGATTACAGGGTTGGTGGATGGCGCCTCGGATATGTCCTTGACCTGGGACATCTACAATGGCCAGACCCCACGCATCACCCAATACTCGCAGCCGTCCGCGGTAAGTGCGAACTCGCAGGATGGCGAACCCTCCGCACAGTTGATTCGTGTCGGTATCGGTGATGGTGGCCGCGTGCTGGCCCAGTATTCGAACGGTGTGCAGACGGCCGTGGGCCAGGTGGCGATGGCTTCAATTCGCAACCCTGAATCGTTGGTAGCCGTTGGTGACAGCGCCTTTCAGTTGAGCGAGCGCAGCGCGCTGCCGGCTATTGGCACGCCCGGCACCGGTGGACGCGGCTCGATCATCGGTGGCGCGGTGGAAGCCTCAACCGTCGATATTGCGCGTGAGTTCACGAGTCTGATCGTGCTGCAGCGTGGCTATCAGGCAAACACGCGCGTGATCACCACGGTCGACGAAATCAGCCAGGAAACGATCAATCTGAAGCGCTAGTAAAAATCAATGAACCCCAATCTTCCGATCGCTGAGCAATTTGCGCATTACCTCGACATGCCACTGGTGGTGGAGGCGGTGCTCGATTCCAAGGTTCTCTCCATCCAGGAGATCCTCGCGCTCGAAGAGGGGAGTGTGATCAAGCTGAACCGGTCCGCGGGCGAGAACATCGACCTCATGGTGGGTGGGACGTCCGCGGCCTATGCGGAAGTGGTGATCATCGACGAATCAATGGGAGTCCGGGTAACGGACCTCGCAACTGAGGAATAAGGGAAAAAGGCCGTGCTGGAATTACTAAAACAAACCTGGACGAGGATCCAGGAAGCCAAAGCACAGCGCGCCGCAGTAAACCAATCCGTGATCACGGTGTGTGGTCAGAAGTGGTTGGGGCCGGCGGAAACGCTGCGTATCGTTGAAGTGGAATGTGAGGGATCGCGACATCGTCTGGCGTTGTGGAGCACGAAGTCTTCGACGCAGATGCTCGAGCTGCGCGCCGACGAGCCGAAAGTCCGAGGGGCAATATGTTGAAACTGGCGCTAGGCATGTTGTCGATGGGTGCGCTGTTGTGGGCCGCACCGGCAACCGCCTCCGCCGAAGCAAGCGGTACCTCGCTTCGTCTTGCGATTCAACTGACGCTGGCCGCGCTGGTGCCGATGGCGTTCGTGACGCTTACCCCGTTTCTGCGCATCAGCGTGGTGCTGCACTTTCTGCGGCAGGCGCTCGGGACCCAGACGGTGCCCTCCAATCAGGTGATCATCGCACTGTCTTCGCTGTTAACGCTGCTGGCGATCTCACCGCAGGTGACAGCGATTTATGAGGGCGTCATCATCCCCTACAACAAGGGCGGCATGACCGAACAGCAGGCTTTTGCTGCTGGTGGCGCGCAGATGCGCCGTTACATGCAACCGTTTCTTGGCGAGAAAGAAGTGGCGATGATGATCCGCGTCTCGCGCAGCGCGACGCCCAAATCGCCTGATGATCTGGCCTTTCCCGTGGTGGCCGGCGCCTACATGCTGAGCGAGCTCAAGAGCGCCTTCAAGATCGGCGTGCTGCTGTATATGCCGTTCCTCATCATCGACCTGATTGTGTCGGCCGTGATCGTCACGCTGGGCATGATCCAGTTGCCGCCGGTAATGGTCTCGGCGCCATTCAAGATCCTCATCTTCGTGCTGGCCGATGGGTGGTCGGTGATCGTCGACTCGATCATGAAATCCCTTGAGGTGGTGCGTTAATGGAAACGATTCTTGCGGTTGAAATTCTACGGCATACGATTCTGACTGCGATCCTGATTGCTGCTCCGCTGCTGGGTGTCTGCCTGATCTGCGGTGTGATCTTCAACCTGATTCAGGTAGCGACTTCGATTCAGGATCCGGGCTTCAGCTCGATCCCGCGCTTTACGGTCTGCGCCCTCGCGTTTCTGCTGTTGCTGCCGTGGATGCTGAATCAGATGTCGGGCTTTGTAGGGCGCACGGCTGAGATGATTCCGCGTGTCACGCGGCCGTCATGAGCCCGCTCGACAATCTCGCGCTGCTGTTCGCGCAGGAGTTGAGCCGCGCGGTGACGGCGGTCGGGGTGTTGCACTTGCCGGGCTTTCGCCAGGTGCCGACTTCGGCACGGGTGTTTCTGGGCATGAGCATCGCGCTGGCGTGCTTTGCCGCCAAGTCGCCTCATGCCGCGGCGGGCCGAATTGAAGACAGCTTCTGGGTGATTTGCCTGCAAAATCTCATTTCGGGATTGGCAATTGCATTGCTTTGGAATCTGGTCATGGAAGCATCCTCGCTCGCCATACAGTTGGCCAGCGTCCAGTCCGGGCTGAGCTATGCGTCGATCATCGATCCCACCAACGACACCGAGAGCGGGTCGCTGATCGGGATCACGCAGTTTTGTGTATTGATCACGTTCGTGACTGCCGGGGTGCACCTGGAGTTTCTCGCGGCGCTGCTTGAGACCGATCGCATCTGGGACGTGCTGCGCCGGGACGGACCTACTCTCGGTGTGCTGAAGGCGATGCTGGGCTTCTCGTTCAATGCCGGGCTGCGGCTTGGAGCTCCGTTCATCGCCAGCATGTTGATCCTCGACATTCTTTCGGCGATCTCGGGCCGCTTTGCCGAGCGCTTCCAGGTCAGCATGTTGATTTTCCCGGTGAAGTGGGTGGCTGTGCTGCTGATTCTGCTGGCCTCCACGGCCACGTTGCATCGTGTTGAGGGTGAGTTGGCCGCCAAGGCTCTCGGCCTGATTGCGGGAGGGCGATAGGCAATGTCGCAAGCCGGCGAACGTACAGAAGAAGCAACACCCCGACGACTTGAGAAAGCGCGCGAAGACGGCAAAATCGTCTCCAGTCGCCAGCTCGTCGTCGCGGTGCAGTTTATCGTCGGCTTCTATTACTTTCAGGGGGCGGATGAGGAAGCCGCCTACGCGCTCCATAACTGGAAGGCCTGGCTGGCAGCGGCTTTTGACAACAACGGTTACGGCTGGCAGTCCCTGCAGTTGTCGATGGCATGGACGCAACAGATTCTGATGTTTTTTGTGTGGTCGACGGCGGCCACCTCTGGCGCGATCTTTCTTTCGCAGATGGCGGTGAGCCAGGGCTACTTCAGCGTGGCCAAAGTGAAACCGGATTTCTCGAAGCTGTTCAATCCGGGACGGCTCGCCGGACAGTTTCAGGAGGGCATGAAGTCGGTGGTGATCAGCATTGTCGTGCTGGTCGCCTTCTGCATTTTCTTTGGGATGTACTGGCGCGAGTCGATTGCCTGGAGCGCTTTTCTGGCGCGGCTCTCGCTGCATGGGCAGTGGTCGGAGCAATTGCGGCAAATCGTCAGCATCGGCAAGTTGTGCTGCCTGATGCTGGTCATCGTTGGGGGCGCGGATTATCTGCTGAATCTGCGGAAGTTCAACGAGGACCTGAAGATGACCAAGCAGGAACTCAAGGAAGAGTACAAGGAAGGCAACGGTAACCCCGAGGTTAAGGCGAAGATCCGCCGCATCATGAAGGAATTTGCCGGCAAGCGCATGATGGCGCAGGTACCGAAGGCGACCGTGGTGATCACCAATCCCACGCACTACGCGATCGCGATCCGTTACGAGGCCGGTGAGATGGCCGTGCCGCTTGTGCTGGCCAAAGGCGTTGACCATGCTGCGTTGCGCATCCGCAAGGTCGCCCTCGAACACCACATTCCGATCATTGAGAACCCGCCGCTCGCCCAGGCGCTGTACAAGTCGGTCGAGCCAGGCCAGGAGATTCCGATGCATCTCTACCGCGCGGTGGCCGAAGTGCTCGCGTATGTCTATCGAATTCTGGGTCGCACCGCGGCCCGCTAGGTGAAACAAGATGAATCCGTCACTACCGATGAACCCGAAGCCGACAGCAGCCCCACCGCGGGGCGCCGCGCCTGTCGTGAGCGAGTCGATCTTCAACTGGGAAATGCTGCGCAAGGCCGAGATCGGCGTACCGATGGCGGTGCTGGGCGTGCTGATGGCGATGATTCTGCCACTGCCGCCACTGCTGCTCGACATTCTGATCTCGCTCAATATTTCGGTGAGTCTGTTGGTGCTGATGGTCTCGATGTACATCCAGAAGCCGGTCGAGTTCTCGATGTTCCCATCGGCGCTGCTGCTGTTGACGCTGTTCCGCCTGGCGCTGAACATCTCCAGCTCGCGCTTGATCCTGATGTACGGCAACAAAGGCACGGCCGCGGCCGGGGATGTGATTGAGTCCTTTGGTCAGTTCGTGGTCGGCGGCAGTTTCATCATCGGTCTCGTGATGTTCCTGGTGTTGCTGGGCATCCAGTATGTCGTCATTAACCATGGCGCGGTTCGCATCTCGGAAGTCACGGCCCGCTTTACCCTCGACGCATTGCCCGGCAAGCAGATGTCGATTGACGCTGACCTCAATGCTGGCCTGATCGATGAAGCCGAAGCCAAGGATCGCCGCAAGAAGCTAGCGCAGGAGACCGAGTTTTATGGGGCGATGGACGGCGCCTCACGCTTTACCCAGCGCGACGCCGTGGCCGGCATTCTGATCCTGCTGATCAACGTGATCGCCGGATTCCTGATTGGCGTTTTGCAGTACGGCATGGACATCGCCAAGGCGTTTCACACCTACACGATCCTGACCATCGGCGATGGTCTGGTGACGACGATCCCGGCGCTGATGATTTCACTCGCGGGTGGCTTGATTGTGACCCGCGCCTCCAGTGAAGGCCAGCTCGATTCCGAGATTCGCAAGCAGGTGCTGGGCATTCCCGAACCGATCGGCCTTGCGGGTGTGGTGATGGTTCTGCTGGCACTGGTGCCGGGGCTGCCGAAGATCCCGTTTCTGTTACTGGGTGGCTCCGCGATGTTTGCCGCCAAGAAGATGATCGAGAAGCGGCATGCCCAGCAGCACGCCAAGCCCGAGCAGACAAGCGGACCGGCGACGACCGCCGCCAAGGAGAGCATCGAAACACTGCTCAAGGTGGATACGGTGGCTGTTGAAGTGGGCCTCGGCCTGGTGCGGCTTGTCGAAGGTGGTGGCCAGAGCACGCTGTTGCAGCGGATTTCGGGCGTCCGCAAGCAACTCGCCTCGGAGCTCGGCTTTATCCTCCCGGCGGTTCGAGTGACCGACAATCTCTCCCTGCGCGCCACCGAGTACAGGATTTTGGTGAAGGGCAATGAAGTCGCGCGCTACGAAATGCGCCGTGGCTGCGATCTCGCATTGTTGCCGAACGATGCCAAGGACAAGGAATGGGTGACGCGGCTGGTCAGCCTCGGCGCAGTCGCCACGCGGGAGCCGGCCTTCCAGTTGGATGCATTGTGGATCCCCACCGAGCACATTGATGTGGCACGGCTGGAGGGGTGCACGATCGTCGATTCAGCGAGCATTGTCGGCACGCACTTCTCGGAGACGATGAAGCGATCGGCCGCGGAAATCTTCACTCGCCAGGACGCCAAGCGCTATGTCGACCGGGTGGCCGAGGAGACGCCGAAGCTTGTCGAGGATTTGGTCCCCAAATTGCTTCCACTTGGTACCGTGCAGAAGATTTTGCAGAATTTGCTGCGGGAACGAGTTTCAATTCGGGATGGTGTTTCCATTCTGGAAGCCATGAGCGAAGGCGGGTCGATGACGAAGAACCCGACGCTCATTACGGAATTCGTCCGGCAGTCGATCCGGCGCACGATTACCAAACAACTGCTGACCTCCAACAACGAGCTCAATGCCTGGCTGCTGCAGCCTGAGCTTGAGCAGGAGCTGGAGTCTTCGGTCGAACACGGCGAGTTCAACAGCCACCTGAATGCTGCCCCGGCGCGTGTGCGTGACCTGCTGACGCGATGCAAGAACACGTTCCCGAATTCCATGGCCTCGGCCGTGATTCTGACGGGTTCGAACTCCCGCTTCTTTGTGCGGCAGTTGACCGAGCCAGCGTTCCCGAATCTGAGCATTGTTTCCCATTCTGAAATCGCCCCGGGAATTCAAGTGAACTCCCTGGGCCAGATCTAAGCGAGAAAGACGAATACCGTGAGAATCAAATCCTTTTATGCCGACACTATGGATGGGGCGCTGCAGAGCGCCAGCCGTGAGCTTGGTGATGAAGCGCTGATCCTGAACACACGGGAGTCGCCTCGCGAATTCCAGCACTTCGGCCGATACGAAGTCGTCTGTGCGGTGGCGCATGACGAGCCGGTGGCGGCAAGTGTGGCGGCAGATCTGCAACCAGAAAAGCGCCGCACTCCGCGCACCAGCAAGGCGCAGATTGTTGTGCTGGTGGGCCCGAGTGGGTCCGGCAAAACGACCTCCTGCGCGAAGATTGCCATTCAGGCCAAATTCAACGACAAGCTCAATCCCGCGATCCTGTGCTGGGATGGGGGCCAGGTGGGGGGAGCGTCCGCGCTCGAATCCTACTGCGGTATTGCCGGCCTGCCCTTTGCGGCGGTGTCCTCCGCCGAAGAATTGGTGTCGGCGCTCGAAGAGACGGCGGATCACGACCTCGTTCTGATTGATACCCCGTCGCTTGAAGGGGCCGCGGTGGGTAGTGATGAGCTGATCGCCGCGCTGGGCGAGCTGCCGCAAGCCGAAGTGCACCTGGTGCTCTCAAGCACCTATTCCGCCGCCTATTTGCGGTCCACCTATGAACGCTATCGCCGCTTTGCGCCGCAAGCCCTGTTGCCGACGCACCTTGATGAGGCCCGCATGGATCTTGGCGCCGCGGGGCTTGAATCCCTGCGCGAGCTGACGATCCGCTGGTGTGGCACCGGCCGGTCCGTTCCTGAAGACATGCAGGACGCCCAGCAGGTCGTCCGCAAGGCTGAAGCGATGGCGCGCCCGGAGCCGCCAGCCACCAAGCCCGCCCCCACGCCAGAGGCCCGTAAGACCATCGATTCCATTCTTGCCCGTTTCCGTTCGGTGGGGCAGGAATCCCGTGCAGGCTCCTTGCACTCTTCCAAGTCTAGTGCCGCCTAGACCTTGAGATCCCAGCCGGAAGCGGTAGCCCCATGAAAAGCGATCAAGAGCAATATCTCGGAGCCGAAGAAGAAATGTATTACTCGCCCAACCAGACTGCCCATGGCCTCGAAGAAAGAGAGCGCATGATCCTTGAGCACTTGCCTCAAGTACGATTGATCGCCCGCCGGATCCATGAACGGTTGCCGGAAAGCGTCAGCCTTGAAGATCTCGTGTCAACCGGGATCCTCGGGCTGATCCATGCCATTGACCGCTTCGACCCCAGCCTCAACGTCAAGCTCAAGACCTATGCCGAGTACAAGATTCGTGGCGCCATCCTCGACAGTCTGCGTGGCCTCGATTGGGCACCCCGCCAGCAGCGTAAGAAGGCCAAGCAGATCGAAGCCGCCATCGCTTCCGCCGAGCAGCGCCTGAAGCGTGCCCCGCGCGAAGAGGAGATCGCCTTTGAGCTCCAGATCACGATTGAGGAGTACCACGACTGGCTTGTCGAAGTCCGTGGCGTCAACCTTGGGAGCCTGGAATCCGGTGGCAGTGATGAAGAGAATCGCGATCTGCTGCGCTTTATCGCCGACAAGGAAGAAAACTGGCCTTCGAATCTTGTCGAGCGCTCCGAATTGGAACGTCTGCTCGCGGAGGCGATCCAGCGTATGCCCCAAATTGAACGTACCGTTCTGAGCCTCTATTACCAGAAGGAGCTCACGCTCCGCGAAATCTCAAAGGTTGTGAACTTGCACGAATCCCGGATCTCCCAGCTCAAGAGCCAGGCCGTGTTGCGCCTGCGCTCTTATCTCGAGAAGCGCTGGCCGGTTGTGAAGGGTAGCTAGGAAGAGTTTCTGCCATGGCGGTATCCGAAGAAATTCTCAGCAAACTAAAAGAAAGCCTCTCGACGCGTATTGCGCAGGCGATGGAGGCGATGACGGGCGCCAATCAACGGGTGTATCTCGTTCCCGAGATGGACCCTGAGCAGGAGAAGCCCGCCGAGGGAACTCTGCTTGGCTGGCGCACGGATTACAGCGCGGGGTCTGGCGTTGGTGTGCGGCTGTTTGCCGGCCCCGAGAGTTGGAAGCTGATCGGCAAAACTGTATTGCTTGCCGCCGGCGTTGACGAGTTCGACGATCCCACGCTCGAGAGCACGTTTACCGAGACGCTGGCGCAGGCAGGCTCGGCCTGGTCGGCCGATCTGTCCGGCATCGCGGGTCGCAAGTGGGAAGCCACATCCTCCGGGACCGGGGCTACTCCTGAGGCCAGCGCCACCACCTGGGGCTACCGGCTCCCGTTTGGCGACGGGGAAGCCAAGGTGATGGTACAGGTGACCGCCGAGCTGTTGGGGGCACTGGTGCAGACGCCTGAACCTGCCCAGCCGGCCATGCCCATTCCTGGAAGTGTTCCATCCGGGGACGGCACGCAAATTGCAGGAATACCACCATCACAGTTCGAGTTGTTACTCGATGTGGAGCTACCGGTGAGTGTCAGCTTCGGCCGCTCGCTGGTTCCGCTCAAGGAAGTACTCAAGCTCAGTTCAGGTTCCATTGTGGAACTGAACCGGGCGGTGACTGAGCCCGTTGAGGTGATCGTCAACAACTGCGTGATTGCGCGTGGCGAGGTTGTCGTGGTGGAAGGCAACTACGGCGTGCGGATCCAGCAGATTGTGAGCCGGCAGGATCGGCTCAGAAGCGTGCACTAGGAGAGATTGACATGGAAAATCAGATTGCGATTCTATTTCTTGCCCTCGGCCTGCTGGCCTCGATGTACCTGACTTTGCAGGTGAAGATGGAGATGCGAAAGAAGGAAGCAGACTGGCGGAAGGAAATTGAGCAGATCCGGTTTGATCTTTCCGATCAACGTAGCAGCTGGATTCAGACAGCGCGGCGCGAAGAACCCGTCGTTGTCCCGCGCAAGGTGCCTCTCAAGGCGGAAGTGGCCTTCCCGCTGCGCGCCTCCGGTCCCCAGCCCGCCGGAACGCTCTGGGGGATGAGCACCAAGGCCAAGGCGATTGAGATGGTGCGCAAGGGTGAGTCAAGTGCAAGAATTTCGGCGGCCCTCTCGCTCCCGAAACCCGAAGTCGAGTTTCTCATCAAGCTCGAGAAGGCCGCCGGCAACACTTAATCAGGCGACTTTACTGGAATTTGTTCTGCACGGAACGAGCGCGGGGACGCTCGGGGCTTGATGCGGGAGCCGGATCCTCAAAGGTCACCTTGAGCGCCGTCTCCTTCTTCTCGCGGATCAGCGTAAGACCTACAGTCTTATCCTTGCCTCGAGCCGAACGCAGAGCCGAGGTCACCTCTCGCGGTGAATCGACCTTCGTGTCTTCGACCTTCACGATCACGTCACCAGCCTTGATGCCGGCTTTCTCCGCCGGGCTGTTCTTGCTGACGCTGCGGACGAGAACGCCGCTCTTGACGCCAAAGAAATCCGCAAGCTGCGCATCGAGCGATTCAGCTTCGATCCCCAGCTGGCCACTATTCCAGTACATCAGCGCCCGCGGACTATCAGCGCGACCGATCAACTCGCGCACATCCATTGGCGGCAGCGTGGTGACGCGCATCGAACGCTCGATCCGGCTACGGCCACTGTCGGGCTTGGCGACCAGCGTCGTCAACGAACCGTTGCGGCTGACCACAACCTTCACTTCACGACCGGCCGGGGTCTCACGAACCAGGCGGATAAACTGCTCCATGCTCTCCACGCGGTTTGCGGCGTACTCGAGCACGACGTCACCGGTCTTGAGCCCCGCCTTGGCGGCGGGCGATTCCTCTTCCACACTGGTGATTTCCGCGCCACGCTCTTCCTTCAGGTTGAGCGCTTTCTTGCGTTCGGCATCCACATCGCGCACACCCACGCCGAGGTAGCTGCCATTGGTCGCCATCAGGCGAATGATGTCGCCCATCGCCGGTGGCGGCATGGGCGCCGAGGGCGGCGTGGGCGGCGTCGGCGCCACCTGGAAAAAGGCCAAGTCCCCGCTCCCCTGACCAATCACGATCTGCGCGGAAGCTGGATTCACGAAGCTCGCCAACAATAGCGTGCTGGCGGTTAGGACGGTTTCGATTCTCATACCTGAACTGACGGGAACTCTTTCAAATCGTCACGGCGGGCGGCTGAGCCGCCTGTGCCGAACGGGCTAAAACACACCGGGCGAGGCGCGCAACTGGCTCAGAATCCGCAAGCAGCGCAACCGCACATCATCATTCTCTTCACGACGAATCACTTCCTGCAGCGTGCCCACGATATCCGCCGGCGGACGGTCCACCAGCAGGTCGATCGCCTGGACCCGCACATTCGGATTCGTATCCTTCAGCAGCACGCGTGACAACACCCGCCGCACTTCGGTATCCGCGGCATGGGGACGCAATGCCTCCAGCGCGCGCATGCGCACCACGGGGCTCTCGTCATTCTCGATGGTCTGCAGCATCGTGCGGCGCACGTCGTCGCGGTTGCAGCGATTGCGCAGCAGGTCCACACTCTCAAGGCGCATTCCGGCATCGGGGGCCTGCCGCGCGGCGGCGAGCAAAGCCTGCTCGATACCGGCTTCATTCAGCCCGCCCTCGATCGTCCGCTGGCGCGGCTCCTCAAGGACGATCTGCACCATCCCGTTTCCCGTACCCTGCACGGTGCGAATCCGCGCCGTCTCAAGGCCAGCCGAGGTGATCGACTTGCGCTCTTCCACCATCTGACCGGCATAGAAGCTCAGCGCGAGCAACGCAAGGCCCGTGGCGGGTTTGAGCATTCGCGGCCATTCGGGCATGAAATCGCGGATCCGGTCGAGTAGCGAGACCGGGGCTTCCTTGCGAGCACGCAGATTACGCGAGAGGCCCTGGCGGCACTCATTGAGCAATTGCGGCGGCGGCTCTACTTCAACCTCGTTCATCAACCGCAGCATCGCCCGGTGATCCTCAATCAACTGGTGGCAGGCTTTGCACTCGGCCGCATGCGCTTCAATGCGGTCTTCTTCATCAAAGCCCAGCTCGCCAAACACGTACAGCTCGACGTTGTCCTTGACGTATTCGCAGCTCATACAAAATCCCCAAGCGCAGCGCGCATCTTCTGGGTGGCGCGGAACAGGCAGTTCTTGGCCGCCTCCTCGGTTGTCCCCAGCGAATCACCAATCGCTCGCAGGCGCATTCCCTGATAATGCCGCATCTCGAAGACCATCCGCTCACGGGCCGTAAAGCCAGCCAGCACGCCCTCGATACGCTCACGCAACTCGCGGCTCAGCAGCTTGCGCTGCGGGTCGAGCTCGGCGCGTTCCTCGGCGGCCATCTCCAGCCGGTCCCGGGGGCCGTCCGGAGTCTCGACGACAGCCTGTTCTTCCTTGCGCACTTTCTTTTTGCGCAGTGCGTCGAGGCACAGATTCGTCACGATGCGGTAAAGCCACGTGTGGAAACTGCAGTCGAACCGGAACTTGTCGAGGTTTTTGTGAACGCGGAGGAAGGCTTCCTGGTAGATGTCGTAAGCCTCTTCGTTCGAGCGGAGGAGATTATAGGCGAGACGAAGAACCTGCTGGTCGTAGGCTTGGACCAGTTCTTCAAATGCTTCCTGGTCGCCCGCCTGGGCAGCGCGGATCAGAGCGGCTTCGTCCATATTTCTATGTTTGGCGGACAGGCAGCGAGGTGCCGCTAACACTGCCTGTCCTGAAATTTGAGAGTTCACCACCCCGTTGGACGGGCCAACGGAGCAAACGTCACGCGCCGGAGCAGAAAAAATTAATCGACCAGCGCCACTTCGATCCGCTTGGTGGCGGCATCGAGCGAGGTGATCTTGAACTGGCGGATCTGACCCACGCGCAACTGCGTCTTGTCGCTATCCCCGCCCGAACCTTCTTTCCACTTCGCATTGAGCATGGCCGACAGGGAGGTGATATCCACCTTGCCGCCGGTCGAGCCACTTTCGCTTGCGCCTTGCGCCTTCGGCAGCGGACAGGTGCCCGTCACGCCTTCGGCCAGCTGTACCTTTGCACGGCCATCCTTGACGTCGCTCACGCGGCCTGTCACCACATCGCCCACTTTGTTTTCGGCGATAAAGTGATCGGCGTTGGTCGGCTCCAACTGCTTGATGCTCAAGCGGATACGGCGACGGTCGGCTTCAAACTCGGTCACGGCGGCCTTGATCGTCTCGCCCACCTTCAGGACATCCTTCGGGTGTTCGATACGACGCTCGCGCGTGATGTCGGCGACGTGCACCATGCCTTCCACGCCAGCGCTCAGCGCCACAAACGCGCCAAAGTTCTGCAGGTCGGTCACCACGGCTTCCACCACCGAGCCAATCGGATACTTCGCCTTGGCGGCCGCCCACGGATCTTCGACCAACTGCTTGAGGCCGAGACCAATCTTGCGCTCGCCGGCCTTGATGTCGAGGATCTGGACTTCCACCACATCGCCCACCTTCACCACGTCTCCGGGCTTGCGGATGCGCTTGTCCCAGGTGAGGTCGATCATGCGGACCAGGCCTTCGATGCCGGGCAGCAGTTCCACAAACGCGCCAAAGTCGGCCAGACGGACCACCGTGCCGCTGACGCGCTGGCCAACAGTGAACTTCTCGGCGGCTTCGGCCCACGGTTCGGGCTTGAGCTGCTTCATGCCGAGCGAGATCTTGCGGGTGGTCGGGTTGATCTTGAGGATCTTGACGTCGATCTCGTCGCCTTCCTTCAGGATGTCGGCCGGCTTGCCGATGCGCGTCCAGCTCATGTCGGAGACATGCAGCAGGCCATCGACATCGCCAATGCTGACAAAGGCGCCAAAGTCGGTCAGCGTCCGCACGCGACCCTTGAGCACCTGGCCCTCGGCCAGCGCGGCAAAAGCCTGCTGCTTGCGCTCGGCGGCGCGTTCCTCGAGGATCACGCGGCGGTCGACGACGACATCTTCCTTCTCTTTATCGAACTTCGTGATGCGGCATTCGATCTTCTGGCCCACGAGCTTGGCCATTTCGCTGACGTCGCGGGCGCCGCTGCGGGAAGCCGGCATAAAGGCACGCTCGCCGACGTCGACGCGCAGACCGCCCTTCACCACTTCAAGCACCGTGCCGGTGACGGTCAGCTTGTTCTCGAACGCCTGTTCGATGCCAGACCAGTCCTTGGGCGCTTCCACCTTCTGCACCGACAGGCGGTAGAACCCGCTGTCCGTACGGCCGGCCACGCTCACTTCGAGCGTCTGGCCCTCGGCGACGAGCACCTTGCCATCGCGGTCGCTGACGAGGTCGAGCGGCAACAGTCCTTCATTCTTGCGACTGATGTCGACGACCACCCCTTCCGGCGTGATCCGCAGCACATGGCCCTTGATCAGGCCGCGACTCGGTTCCTCGCCTTCCGGCGCCTTTTGCTGTGACTCAAAGTCACGCAGAATGTCGCCAAAACCAGTGTCCGCCAGGTTATCCGCTGTCTCGAGGTTTTCTTCGGGGTTGAGCGGCAGAGTGTTTTCCGTGGAATTCATACCAATCGTGGGAGAATTCTAATTGTCTCATAGATGTTGCGCCGTCAATTCATCCCCACCGCCGCCGCCCTCGCCGCGGCCCCCTCTCCGGCCCCGGCCCCTGAGGATGATGCCGCCTGGCTCAAGATCCGACAGGAGCAATTCGCCCTGCCGGACTGGCGCGCTTACCTCAACACAGGCAGCGTCGGCGCCGCGCCCAATCGCGTCGTCAAGGCCACCAACGACTATCTGACCCAGGGTGCCACCTACGCCACCGATTCCTATCCCCGCTGGGGCTACGAGGCCATGGACGGCCACCGCACCGCGCTCGCCCGTTTTCTCGGCACCACCAAAGAGCAGCTCGCCCTCACCCACAACGCCACTGAATCGATGAGCCTGATCGCCAACGGTCTCGACCTCAAGGCTGGCGACGAAGTGCTGATCACCGATCAGGAACACCCCTCCGGCCGCGGCTGCTGGCAGCTCAAGGCCGCCCGCACCGGCATCCGCATCCGCGAAGCCCGCATCCCCATCCCGCCCAAGAGCCCCGACGAACTGCTCGACGCCGTCATCTCCCAGATCCGCCCCGAGACGCGCGTGCTCAGCTTCTCTGGCATTACCACCCACACCGGCCTGCTGTTTCCGGTGGCGAAGATCTGCCGGGCCGCGCGCGAGAAGGGGGTGATCACGGTCGTCGATGGCGCCCACATGCCCGGCCAGGTGGCCTTCCGCATCGATGACCTCGGCTGTGACGCCTTCGCCGGCAGCCTGCACAAGTGGATGCTCACGCCGCCCGGCTGCGGCGTGCTCTACGTGCGTGCTGAATTCCAGTCGCGCCTCTGGCCCTCGATCGTTGTGGAAGGCTGGCAGAACCAGAAGGACGCCACCAAGTACATGCAACTCGGCTGTAACAACCGCGCCGAGCTCGAGGGCGTGCTCGAGGCGTTGAAGTTTATCGAAGAACTCGGCCCCCAGCGCATCTACGACCGCATCCATCACCTCGCCCGCTATGCCTACCAGCGCGCCACGGCCATTCCTTATCTCAAGGTGCTCACCTCGCCCAACCACGAGATGTACGGCGGCATGGTGGCCTTCGAGATCGAGGGCAAGGATTACGCCCCGCTATGGAAGAAGCTCGGCGAGCGCAAGGTCTGGACGCTGCGCGGCCAAAAGATTCGCGCCTCTTCACACATTCACACGCGCAAGTCGGATCTCGACCTGCTGTTTGATTCCGTCAAGGAAGTCTTCGGCTAGCTCGCCCCGCGCACCAGCCGGTAGCCCACGCCACGCACGGTAAGCAGGTGCGCCGGGTTGGCCGGGTCCGTCTCGAGATACTTGCGCAGCCGCACGATAAAGTTGTCGATCGCTCGCGTATCGGTGTCGCTTTGCACATGCCACACCTTGTCGAGGATCTCGGCGCGGCTCACCACTTCTCCCTCGCGATCGAGCAGGTAGCGCAGCAGGTTCGCCTCCATTAGCGTCAGCGGCTGCTTTTCCGCGTTCACTTCGATCGTGAGATTCGGGAAGTCAATCGTCCGCCCGTTGATCACCACATGTTCTTCCACGGCCGCTGGCGCCGCCTCGGCCTGCCACTCGCGCCGCCGGATCAGGCTCTTGATGCGCGCGATCAGGACGCCAAGATCAAACGGCTTCGCCAGATAATCATCCGCCCCCGCCGCAATGCCCTTCACCACATCCTCGGCCCGCCCGCGCGCCGTCAGCATCAGCGTCGGCAGATACTGCCGCTGCTCGCGCAGCCGCCGGATCACCTCAAAGCCGTCGATGCCCGGCATCATCACATCGAGCACCATCAGGTCATAGCCCGGCCGGCCCCCGGCAATCTCGGCCAGTGCGTCCTCGCCGTTCTCCCGCACCGTGACATCAAAGCCCTCGGCTTCGAGGTTAAACCGCAACCCCTCCGCCAAATGTTGCTCGTCTTCGACCACCAATACACGCATCAGCCCATTGCCTCCCGGGGGCGGAATTCGCTCTCTACTTCCATTGTGAACGTACTGCCCAGCCCCGAGCCTGCTGACTCGGCGTACACCCTGCCGCCATGCTTGCGCGCCACACTGCGCACGATAAACAGCCCCAGCCCCGTACCCTTGATCTTCTGCGAGATCACACCGGGAATCCGGTAGAAACGTCCGAAGATCCGCTTCAGTTCCTCGGCCGGAATGCCCATGCCCTGATCGCGCACACGCAGCGCCACCCGCCGCGGGTCCAGCCGTTCGATCTCCACCTGCACCTTCACATTGCCGCCCGAATACTTGATTGCGTTCTCGAGCAGATTGCTGACGGCGCTCTTGAGTTCTTCGGCGTCGCCGCGCACCATGGCGGCATCGCCCGTCGGCAGTTTGCGTTCCACATGCACGCGGTCTTCTTCGAGATGATGCCGCACGCGCGCCATCTCCACACAATCGCTCACCACATCAATCAGCTGCACCTGCTGCTTGCCCCGCTCCCGCCGGCTGCCCACGCGGCTTGCCTCGAGCACCTGCTCGATCGTGCCCAGCAGCCGGTTGGCGTCGTCATGCATGATGCGGTAAAACTCGCGCCGCTTCGCCTCGGGGATCTCGCGCCGCTCGAGAGTTTCCAGATACAGCTTGATCGAGGTCACTGGCGTCTTGAGCTCGTGCGTCACCGCGTTCAAGAACGCATCGTGCTGCTCATTGCGCCGGATCTCGCGCACCAGAAAAATCGTGTTGAACACCATGCCGGTAATCACCAGCAGAAACACGATCAGCCCCAACACAAACAGCACGCCTGTGCGCCAGTTCAGCACCACCCAGCTCACATTCAGCGCCACCGTCAGCGCGATGGTTACAATGCCGAGAATGCTGAAGAAGATCGCCTGCCGGCGACGTCCAGGCATCGTCATACTATTCATCCAATAACAGGATCTCGCGGGTTGGCAGATCTGGCTCGGCAAAAGTGACCAACTTCTCGGCCGCCTTCAGAATCTGCTGGCGCACCGGCGCCTTTGGCGCGGCAAACAGCGCAATCCGCAGCGTCGCCTGCTTGCCCTTGCGTTCGATCTTCCAGGTGCCGCCGACAAACCCGTCGATCAAGACCGTCGGCATCACGCGTCCAGCCGAGAGCAGCACTTTCTTCCGCACCGCATCTGGCAGCACGCGCGTGCGGTCCGCGTGGCCGAGCACGAGATTGTCATACTCGGCAACAAATCGCACCGGCGCCGCCTTGCGTCCATCCACAATCGGCAGGTTCGGCAGGTCGTAGAGCTTGGTGCCACTCTCGGCGCGATACTCCACCAGTTCCTCGCGCATCGCCTCCATCGTCTTGCCAATCGCCGTGTATCCGGCCCATGCGGCAATGTCGCGCGGGCTAGCCGGGCCAAAGGCGGCAAGGTAGCGGCGCACGAGGCGCTTCGGGTCTGGGTCAAAGGCGATCGGCTGCAGCCGGTAGCGTGCCGCCGTGCCACCCTTCCACGATCCCGCCGGGCTCACCTGCACGAGGGGTAAGTGCGTGCGCACGCCGTATTCCATGGCGGGTTGGTTCCAGTGCGGGAACTCCTTTGCCAGCTCCGTGCTCAGGTCAGTAAGTGAGATGGGGCCGCGCTTCAGGATCTCGCGTGCCTTGACGCACAACGGCCCGACTTCGATGCCCGACTTTCTGGCGCCGAAGAACCCCTGCCACGCCTTCTCAAGCGCTGGCTGCAGTAGCGGCCGCATCCAGGCAAAATCCGCCGCCGCAACCCAGTGCAGCGTCGAGCGTAGCAGCGCCGTGCGCACCACCGTCTGCCTGTCGCGCAGCTCCATCAGCTCAGCGGGCGTAAACTTGTGCAGCCGCGAGGCAAGGCCAAAATAGGGCGGAGAAGCCACCTGCGCCTGCAACGCCACCACATGCTGCACCATATCCAGTGCCGCGCCCTTGCTCGCCGTCAGCAGATGCTGCCGGTGCAGGTACGTGCGGTTGAGTTGGCGTAGCGTGAGTGTCGTCATGCCCACTCCGTACGATATCAGCGATTGGCCCAAATGCCGCAGGACTCCGGTCCCATTCGCCCTAGTGTTACCTACGAATAACATAAGGAAATTACTGAGTGATTCGGATTTAATTGGTTACAAGACTAATCCAACGGATTGATTGGGTCGATCCAAAAAGATACCGCGAAACGATCTGCTCATGGAACCGAACGCTATTATTTCCACCACGACCAATTCACTGCTCCAGTGGCGCGAACAAAACACGAACGGCATCGCGCTCGTGCGCTACACGAGTGAGGAACTGCGCGACCAATGCATCGCCGACCTGATGGATTCCGGCTTTGGCGCTGTCGTTCACTTTGCTCCGCCGAGCGCGGATCAGGCGGCCGACCACATGGCGACCCATCTGTCGCGCACGCTCGCGGAGGATCCCCGGCAGGGCGTGCAGGTGTTGTTCCCCCGGCAGATCAATAACTCCGAGGCCGAAGTCGTGGCCGCGCTCGGTACGTTGCGTGCCCAGCGTGAAGCCTATGCGCCCGGCCCGATGATGGAGGTGTGGTGGCTGGCCGAGAGCATCGCCCGCCTCGAGCATGACGTCACGCCAGATCCGCTGCGGGGCCTGACGCTAGAGCTGCGGCTGGGCGACCCTTCGCCCCGTCTGCGCGACATGACGCGCGCGGTGTTTCCCGCCGTTGACTGGACGCGCGACGCCACCTATTCCCTCACCGGCCCCGCCCTTCGCTCTGAGCCTGTGGGCGACCCCTATGCGATGGGGCTTGAGTTTCTCGATCTGGCCCGGCAACTGCGTGAGATGGGCAATGCCGAGCTCGTGACGATTGCGGCCCGTGCCGCCGCGGCGATGCTCGATCTGGCGACGGCGCACAATCGCCTCGCCGCCGAGCCGCATCTCGAGCAAACCATCGACATGTTTGCCGACGCGCTCAGTGCGCTCGATCAGCATGAGCTGGCTTATGAGGCTTGTGGTTACCGGATCCAGGTGCTGCGGTCTCTGATGGGGCGTGAGCGCGCGACGTATCTGCCGGTGCTGGCGGGTGCGCTGCAGGCACAGGCCTACACGGCTCTCGAGCTGGATGATGACCCGGCGGTGACCTTGCGCCTGTTCCGTGAGGCGGCGTTGCTGTATCGCGAGTTGATCGCGATCGATCGTTACCGGTGGCTCAAGGGCTATACCTCGGTGGTGAACGGCACGGGCAACACGCTTGCGTCGATGGATGATCATCGGGCGGCCGCTACGGCTTACACCGAGGCGATCGAGTTGTGTCGCGAGCTTGAGGCGCGCTTCCCCGGTGAGCATCTGTATGAGATCGGGGGCACGCTCTCGAATCTCTCGCTAAGTCAGGAAGCTCTGGGGGATTTGCCCGCCGCGCTGGCTTCTGTCGAGCAGTCGGTGCAGTTCTTCCGGCAGGCGGCGCAGCACAATCGTGAGGACAGCCTGCCCGCGCTCGCGGGGGCATTGCTCGAGCTGGGTCGCCAGCGGGAAGAGAATCAGGATCTGCTCGGGGCCCTCGCGGTGGCGGAAGAGGCTGAGATGCTTTTCCGCGATTTGATGAACTCGGAAGCGGATCAGCACCAATCCCGGTTCGCCGAATGCCTGTTTCTGGTGGCGAACACGCGGTTTGCTCTGGAGCTGTATGAAGGCGCGCTCGCCAGTGCGCGAGAGGCCGAGGCGTTGTATCGTGTGTTGCTGAAGGTGGATCCGGTGAACAGCCTGTTGCCGCTGATCCAGTTGGTGATGCTGGTGGCCAAGGGCTTGTTGAAGAAGCAGGATTATGCGGCGGCGGTGCCGAAGTGTCAGGAGGCGCTGGTGTTCTTCGGGATGCTGATGAGCAAGCGTCAGACGGCGCGCGAATACGCCGGGCAGTTTGACGAAGCGATGGCAAACTACCTTTTTGCTTGCGAGAAAGCAGGCGTTGCGCCGGATCAGGTGCTGCTCGCGCAGTTTGGCAAGGCGACCGCACCGAAGACGGCGGGTGGGTTGCTGGGGGCGCTGGGTAAGAAGTTGTTTGGGCGCTAAGCTCGTCTACAAGAAAACCAAAAGGGGGGAGCCCGCAGGCTCCCCCCTCTTCACATCCACAAACTCTCTACGCGCTAAGCAGCTTTGCGAACCGGAATAAACCCTTCCACCGTCGCTACCTGCAGATTCTTGATCACGCCAATCTTCTCAAGCAGCCAC
>CAZBTA010000023.1:0-35209 GCA_964494515.1 uncultured Bryobacter sp. | reverse complement strand
CGATTGGCGAATCAGGTCGCGCGCAATGTTGTCGCTGCCCTTTAGCTCGCCCTCATATTCGAGCTCCAGCTTGCCTGTGATCGAAGGCAGCGCGGCATACAGATCGAGCACCCGCGGCACGGCCTCCGTCTCCCCGGCCAGCGCCGCGCGGCGCTCGGAGTTGGACACGATGTTCTCGATCACCGAGATCGGCAGGCGCTGCGAGACGCCACTACGCTGGTCGATACGCTTGTCATCACGAGCGAGAAAGGCAATCTGCTCTACCACTTCACGGAGATAATGCGGCACCTCGGTCTTGACGCCACCATCGCGATCCGTCCAGGCCTCATGGCGGGTGATCTCCACCCCGCGATCGAGCGTCAACGGATAATGCGTCCGGATCTCGCTACCAATACGATCCTTGAGCGGGGTGATGATCTTGCCGCGCGCCGTGTAGTCTTCCGGATTGGCCGTGAACACCAGCATCACATCCAGTTCGAGACGCACTGGATAACCCTTGATCTGCACATCGCCTTCCTGCAGGATGTTGAACAATCCGACCTGAATCTTGCCCGCCAGATCGGGCAACTCGTTCACGGCAAAAATGCCGCGATTGGCGCGCGGCAGCAATCCATAATGAACATTCTCTTCGTCAGCAATGCCAACGCCTCGCTTGGCCGCCTTGATGGGGTCGATATCCCCGATCATGTCGGCGATCGTCACATCTGGCGTGGCCAACTTTTCCACATAGCGCTGCTCCCGGCTCAGCCAGGCGATCGGTGTGTTGTCACCCATCTCCTCCAGTACGCGACGTCCGTATTTGGTCAGCGGGCGAAACGGATTATCGCGGATCTCGCTGCCGGCAATGTACGGCGTCAACTCGTCGAGCAAGCCCGTCAGCATGCGGATCAGCCGGGTCTTGGCCTGCCCGCGTAGCCCAAGCAGGATGAAGTTGTGACGGCTCAGCAGTGCATTCACCACCTGCGGCACCACCGTGTCCTCGTAGCCCATCACGCCAGGAAACAATTCCCCGCCCTGCCGGAGCCGCTCGATCAGGTTGGCGCGTATCTCGTCCTTTACCGTTCTGACGCCGCGCGCCGGATCAGACCATTCGCTCTGCCGGAGCTCGCCCCAGGTACGGGGAAGTGGAGTTGAATTGCTGCTCTTCATGCCGAAACTTAAGCTTAACGTGCTACCTTTCAGTAAATTGGATGTCGCGAGAACTCTCCGGGACGGATTATCAACGCTTTTGGCGTCGCCTCCAACAAATTGGACTCAACGCGTACGAGTCACGTTCCTATTTAGTTTTGCTGGGCCATTCGCGCTTTAAAGCGCTTGAACTTGCCGCACGGGCCCAGGTGCCACGGCAGAAGATCTACGAAGTGCTCGATTCGTTGGTCGAAAAGGGCTTTGCCCATGTCGTGCAGGAGAAAACCAAGCTCTTCAGCGCGGTCGAGCCGTCTTTGGCCCTGCGCGCATACCTCGATCGTCGCGAGCAAAGCTTGCGCCATGAGATCGAAGAGCAATCGCGCAATGGGCTTTCGCTTGCCGAAGACCTCGCCGCCACCTACGCGCCCGCCAAGGGCAGTCGCGGCACACTCGATTACCTGCGCATCGTCTCTGACCCCAATCAGACCGCCAACCACTACCGCAAAATGCTGAGCGACGTGAAGCGCGAGTACATCGAGTTCTCCAAGCCTCCCTACGCCGTCGACCCGCTCGACGAACGTCTCGTCAAGCAGGCCGTGGAACGCGGCATTCGCATTCGACTGCTCATCGAAAAAGGCACGCTCGATGCAAGTCACCGCAAGCGTCTCGGCGAATACATCGCCTCCGGCATCGAGGTCCGCGAGGCAAAGAATCTGCCAATGAAGCTTGCGGTATTCGATGAAGGCCATGGCCTCGTCGCTTTGCTTGACCCCGTGCTCACTCGCCCCACGTGGACAGCCGTCGTATTCGAACACCCCGGATTTGCCGAGGCCATGCACGCGCTGTTTGATAATCACTGGTCACAGGCAACGCCATTCCGCGTCAGCCAGTGATAGCCTTACCGGAGTGTTAAGACTCCTCCTCTGGCTCACTGTCTGCTGTGGTTTCCTGCTGGCGCAGGCTCCTGATCTGATCGTTCACAACGCCAGGCTGGTCACGGTTGACGCTCGCTTTCGCGTGCTCAACGCCATGGCCATCCGTAACGGACGCATCACCGCCACCGGCGCCAATGCGGCGATTCTCAAGCTCAGAGGTCCCAACACCCGCGTCATCGATGCCGGTGGCAAAACCGTAATGCCCGGCTTGATCGACACGCACACACATGCACTCGATGCGTCACTGTTCGAGTTCGATCACGAGATCCCCGACATGAACACCATCGCCGACGTGCTGGCGCATATCCGCGCGCGAGCTCAAGTCGTGCCCAAAGGGCAATGGATCGCCCTTCGCCAGGTCTTCATCACGCGCCTCAAAGAACAACGCTACCCCACCCGCGCCGAACTCGACGCCGCGGCCCCCGAACATCCCGTCATCTTCTCCACCGGCCCCGACGCCAGTCTGAACACGCTTGCGCTGCGCGCCAATCAGATCACTCGCGACACCAAGGCCCCCGCGGGCAATCCCGGCAAGGTGGAACTCGATGCCACCACGGGCGAGCCAACGGGCATCCTGCGCACCTATGCCGCCTTCGTCAAGCCCATCGCCTCGGGCCGCCAGCCATCGTTCAATGACAAACAGCAGCGGCTCAAGATGCTGATTGCCGATTACAATTCCCTCGGCATCACCAGCTTTGCGGACCGCGCCGCCACACCGGCCCACATCGATGTCTACCGCGAGCTCCGCCGCAAGAACGAGCTCAACGCCCGTGTGTTTCTCAACTATCACGTCACCGCGCCTAACGGCGATTGGCCAGCCGTAGAAGCCGAGATCGCGCGCGCCGCCGCTGACCCCCTCCACCAGTACGACAACATGCTCTGGCTGCGTGGCCTCAAAGTCTTCCTCGATGGCGGCATGCTCACAGGCTCCGCCTTCATGCGCGAGCCCTGGGGCGTCAGCACCACTTATTCCATCACCGACCCCAACTATCGCGGCCTGCGCTACATCAACCAGCAGCGGCTTGTGGATCTGGCTCGCGCCGCCCTGAAGCGCGATCTGCAGTTCACCGCCCACTCCGTTGGCGATGGCGCGGTACAGGCGCTGATCAACGCCTATGAAGAGGTGAACAAGGACTTCCCCGTCAAAAACTCGCGCCCCTGCCTCACTCATGCCAACTTCATGACGCCCGAAGGTATTGAGAAAATGGCGCGCCTCGGCATCGTGGCGGACATGCAGCCAGCCTGGCTTGAGCTCGATGGCGCCACACTCACGCGCCACTTCGGCTTGCCCCGCCTGCGCTTCTTCCAACCCTACGCAACACTCTTCAAACAGGGCGTGGTAGTTGGTGGTGGCAGTGATCACATGCAGAAGATCGGCGGCATGCGCTCCATCAACCCGTACCATCCCTTCTGGGGCATCTGGATCGCTCTCGAGCGCAAGCCCCGCTGGACGGACAAGGCGCTCTTCCCCGAAGAAAGCCTCACTCGCGAGCAGGCCATTCGCCTCTACACCACCAACAATGCCTTCCTCACATTTGAGGAAAAAGAAAAGGGCTCTCTCGAGCCCGGTAAACTTGCTGACTTCATCATTCTCGATCGGGACATCCTCACCTGCCCGCTGGGGCAGGTGAAGGACATCCGTGTTCTTTCCACCTGGCTGGGTGGCAAAGTGGTTTACGAGGCCAAACCTTAAAGCTTGAGCTCGTGGCCCGGCTTGAAGACCGGCCGCACCAGCTTGGTCGCCTCGGCATTGTTTGTAAAGCGCATCAGCTTGGCGTCCCAATCAAGCTTGCCCGGCACCTGGAAGGCAACCGCCGCCAGCGCCAGCCATTCCGCATAAGGCCCTGAGATCGTAAAGTTCGAGCAAGCCGGCTCGCCGCCCTTGGCCGCGCGAATAAAGTCGGCCATGTGCCCGGGCGAGCGGGTCAACAACTGCGGCGGCAGCTTGTATTCTGCCCAACGCGCCGACGGCAACAGCCAAACACCTTCGCCACGTTCCACAGTCGCCATAATGCCCTTGCTGCCGATGAACACGGCGCCATTGCCCGTCAACACGCCCTTGGCCGGGCCGCCACGGTCACCGCCAAACACCTTCACGCCTGGCCCGCCAGCGCCCATGCGCGGCGCACCGGCCGGCCGCGGCCCCGTCGGGAAATTCTGCCCGCGCGGCGTCCCCATCGGCCTGCCCTTCTCGGTCAGGTTGTTCGGCGGCGGCAGAATCGTTTCGTTCTCCATGCCGGGCACCTTGAACACATCCGGATCCGTTGCCCGCGCCGAGTCATGATAAAAGACCTTCACGGCCGGCATCGGCCCACGTGCCGGGAAGTCAAGCCGGATGGTCGCGCGATCGGGGAACGTCAGCTTGCTCGGGTTCGTCTGCGACACCGCCTCCACACTGGTCGGCGCGCCCAGCATCAGCGCATGATGCACGGGGCCAGCCGAATGCGTCGCCCAATTGCCGATCTGGCCGGTGCCAAACGCATAGAAGCCGCGCCAGTTGTAAGGCACATAGTAAGAGCTATAGGGCCGCATCGGCATCGGGCCCAGCCACGCCTGCCAGTCAAGCGTATCCGGTGCGCTTTCTTCCGGGGGCAATTCCTTCAGCCCCGTCGGGTGCGTACCCGGCGTCGTCGAGATGTGAACCTCGGTAACATCCCCGATCTCGCCCGACCAAAGGATCTCGGCCGCCACCCGGTGCGACTCATGCGAGTAGCCCTGGTTGCCCATCTGCGTCGCCACCTTGTACTTCACGGCCGCATCCGCCAGCAGGCGCGCTTCCCATGCCGTGCGCGTCAACGGCTTTTCGAGATACACATGCTTGCCACGCTGCATGCAGGCCAGCGCCACCGTGGCGTGCATAAAGTCCGGGATCGCAATCGTGACGGCATCAATATTCTTGCCCTCTTTATCGAGCATCTGCCGGTAATCCCGATAAATCGGCAGCTTCTCGTACTTCTTCAAATTCCCCTCGCCACGCTTGAGGTCGACGTCACACAGCGCGACGATGTTCTCGGTCTGGGCAGCTTGCCCGAGGATCACCGCGCCCTGACCACCAACGCCAATCGAGGCGACATTCAGCTTGTTGTAGTAGGGCTTGTAGCCCAGGGCGCGCAGACTTGCCACACTGCCAAATCCCGCCGCCGGCACTGCTCCGCTCAAGAGTGAGCCATAGAAGAAATAACGTCTGGAGATCGAGTTCACAGCAGCATCATATAACGTCTGGGCTCTGATAGAATCCGAATCAAATGTCGAACTCGCGCCGTGAAATTCTTGTCGGCATCGCCGGAGCCACCACCCTCGCCGCCACCGATCATGCCCATTCGCATGCGGAGCAGACCGAGACGGCGCCAGTCGGCGCTTATGTGCCCAAGGTCTTCACCGCCACCGAGTTGGCCACCGTGGGCGCCCTCGCCGAAACGATCATCCCCCGCACGCAGACGCCTGGCGCGCTCGACGCCAAAGTCCACGAGCTGATCGACGAAAATCTCTCCACCCGCAAAGCCCAGCAGGCAACCTGGCGCAAGGGCCTCGCCGACGTAAGCACCCTCGCAAAGCGCCTGTTTGGCAAAGAATACAGCGCGCTCACCCCTGCCGATCAGGCCGCCGTCATGGTGGAGCTCGCCGCGAAGAATCCCTTCTTCCAAACGCTCAAAGACGCCACCTGCGACGCCTACTATTCCACCAAAGAAGGCCTCATGACCGAGCTCGGCTGGGATGCCGCCAAGCCGATGCCTGAGTTCAAGGGCTGCACCCACCCCGAACACCAGGTCTAGTTCACCCCGTAGCGCGGAAAGTCCGGCATCTCCCCAGCTACCACCTGCTTGCGCCACTCCGCGGCCTTGCTCGCCTGCTTCCACGGTGAAGCTTCCACCAGCACCAAAAACTGGTCCACCACCTGCCGCCGCCCTTTGTCGAGCAGCGCAATCGCGAGCCGGAAGCTCGGCCCGTTATCGCGAATCGAGAGTTCGCTCTTGACCTTCATCGATTCAAGCAGCGTCTTCTCCGCCGCCGCCATGTCGCCGCTCCCCAACTCGGCCAACCCGCGCAACGTCAACCCGGAATGCCGGATCGCGCCCGCATCGATCGTGCGCGTCCCCTTGTTGTCACTAATCTGAATCAACTCCTGCGCCGTCTTGCGCACTGCCTCCCACTCGCTCGCCTCTGCCGCCGCATACCCATAGCGCCGCAGCGCCATCTCACGTTGCTGCGCCGGCGCTTCGTCGAGATCCGCCTTGTAGAAATCCATGCGACGGTAAGCCGGCATCTCATTCCACAACCCGCTCAGCCCAAATCCGATCAGCATTGCCTGCGCCGCGGCGTCCTCATATTGCCGGGCCTCAAGCTGGGTCTCAAGCACCGCAATCGAGCTCAACACCGCCGTCGGATCCGCCATCTCGCGCATGCGCGCCTGCAGGCCGGCGTCAAGCTTCGGAGCCTTACCCTCGAGCTTCTCGCGCAGGGCGAACTGCACGGGAAACAGCTGCGTCAACGCGCGGTCATACCGCGAGCGGTTGATCTCCACCAGCATCGTTTCAAAGTTGCTCTTGAAGTCCTGCGCCATCATCGGCAACGCCACCACAAGCAGCCACAGAGCGTTTGATATAGTTCGATTCATCCGTTACTCCTTTGAGTATCTCGTATGCAGATAAAAGCCAGTCCCAAGCGTTATGACGTAGTGATCGTCGGTTCGGGTGCAGCCGGCGGCATGGCCGCGTGGAATTTAACCCGCCAGGGCATCAATGTCCTCGTTCTCGATGCCGGTACCAAATTCAACAAGGCATCCTTCTGGAGTCACGTCCGTCCGTGGGAGGCCCGCAATCGCATGCGCAAAGGCCAGCGCCCCCCGCAGTTCACGCTCACCCAGGACGAGCAGCCCTACATCACGCCCAAGGGCCAGGACTTCGAACTCATCCGCGTCTGGGGCCGCGGCGGCAAGACGAACATTTGGGGCCGCGTCAGCCTGCGCTACGCCGAGGCCAACCTGCAGGAGCCCGCGCGCGACGGCCACGAGATCCCCTGGCCGATCCACTACGCCGACATCGCGCCCTACTACGACAAAGTCGAGCAACTCATCGGCGTCTGCGGCGGCAGCGACGATAGCGAGTTCCTGCCGGGTTCAAAGTTCCACCTGCCCCCGCCCGCTCCTCGCTGTGGCGAGCAACTGCTGCGCAAGGCCGCTAAATCCGTCGGCATCAACATCACCAACGGTCGCCGCGCCGTGCTCACCAAAGAGCACAACGGCAAGGCCCCGTGCCACTATTGCGGCGCTTGCGGCAAGGGTTGCGACATCGGCGCCTTCTTCAACTCCACCGATTACCTGCTCGAGCCCGCCGCCCTCACCGGTCGCCTCGAGATCCGCGACAATGCCGTCGTCTCCCACCTCACCGTCAACGACAAGGGCGAGGCCGACGGCGTCCACTTCTTCGATCGCATCACTAACCAGCCCGAAGAAGTAAAGGCCCGCATCGTAGTCATGGCCGCCAGTTGCGTCGATTCCACGCGCATCCTTCTCAACAGCCGCTCGCGTCGCCACCCCAACGGCATCGCCAACTCCAACGACATCATCGGCCGCTACCTCTGCGAACAGGTGCGCTTCCACATCTACGGCTTCGCGCCAGAACTCATGGGCAAGAAGACGCAGAACGACGACGGCATCGGTGGCGAACACATCTACATGCCACGGTGGGCTGGCCAGTCGAAATCGCGCAAGTATCTGCGTGGCTATGGCAGCCAGTTCTGGAACACCGGCGCCCACCCGGGCGTCAGCTTCGCCAAACAGCTGCCCGGCTTCGGCGCTGGCTTCAAGGAGAACGTCCGTCGCCACTACCCCGCGCTCGTCGCCATGCATCCCTACGGCGAAGTGCTGCCCTACGCCGACAACCGCATCACGCTCGACACCAAACGCAAGGACAAGTGGGGCATCCCGCTGCCAGTGATCGACTACAAGATCAAAGAGAACGAGCGCGCCATGATCGAAGACATGTACGACACCGCGCTTGAGGTGATGACCGCCGCCAAGGCCGAGATCCTGCCCTACCAGCGTGGCTGGATTGATCGCCTCGGCAGCGCCATTCACGAGCACGGCACCGTGCGCATGGGTGCTGATCCCAAGCGCAGCGCGCTCAATCAGTACAACCAGGCGCATGAGGTCAAGAACCTCTTCGTCGTCGATGGCTCAAGCTTCACCACGGCCAGCGAAAAGAACCCCACGCTCACCATCCTCGCCCTCTCCTGGCGCGCCACCGATCACCTCGCCGGCCTCATGAAGAAGGGCGAACTCTAGCCGCCTACTGCAATTCAGGGAGGCATCTACTGGAACTCAGGGATGCCTCTACACCCCACGCGCGCGTGATGCTGGTCGGCAGATGCCGCGATTGCTTGCGTTATGCGCGCTGTTCCTCCTCATCGTCTCCTGCCAGCGTGAGGCTTCTCCTCCTCCGGCTCAGGCCGCCGGACCGCAGGTAGTTGCCGCCGTCAAGATCACCCGTCGCCCCATTGAGCGCAATCTCAAACTGGTAGCCGAGTTCCGTCCCTATCGCGAGATCGATGTGATGGCCAAGGTCTCCGGCTACGTCAATCGCATCGCCGTTGATATCGGCGATCGAGTTGTCCTCGGTCAGGTGCTCGCAACGCTTGAAGTGCCCGAGATGGCCGACGACCAGACGCGCGCCAGCGCCGCCAAAGATCGCTCACAAGCCGAAGTATCACGGGCTCGCGAAGAAGTCCGTCGCAGCGAAAGTGCCAGTCAAATTGCCCAGCTCAACTACGACCGTCTTGCCGCCGTTTCGCGCCAGCGCCCGGGCCTGATCGCCCAGCAGGAGCTGGATTCGGCCAAGGCCCGCGCGCTCGAAACCTCCGCCCAACTTGCTGGTGCCCGTTCGGCTCTTGCCGCGGCGGAGCAGAATGTCCGCGTCTTCAATGCGGAGGCTTCGCGAGTGAACACGCTTGTCGCCTACACTCGCGTCACGGCCCCTTTCCCCGGTGTGGTCACTCGTCGCTATGCCGAGATCGGGGCCATGATTCAGGCTGGCACCAGCTCGCAAAACAATGTCCTGCCCATCGTGCGCCTTGCCCAGGACAACATCCTGCGTCTGGAACTACCAATCCCCGAGTCCGCCGTGCCACAAGTCCGCGTCGGCCTGCCCGTAACCGTACACGTGCCTACCTTGGGCCTCGACATCCCTGCCCGCATCAATCGCTTCAGCAACCAACTGCAAACCAGCACGCGCACCATGGCCGCGCAGATCGATGTCCAGAACCAGAACTTCGCGATCAAGCCCGGCATGTTCGCCGAGGTGCGCTTCAGCTTTGAGAACAAAGCCGCCGCGCTCGCCGCGCCCTTGATGGCCCTTGATGGCGCGGGCGAATCGCGCCGCGCGCTGCGCATTCTGCCTGACGGCACGCTGGCGCCCGTAACGGTGTCAGTCGGTGGCGAAACCGCCGAGTACGCCGAGATCCTCAGTGGCCTCAACGATGGCGATCTGCTCGTCCTCTCGGGCCGCGCCCAGCTCAAGCCTGGCGCCAAAGTGCAGCCCAAGCTTTCCAACCCGGAGGCCAGCCGCTAGATGTCCCGCTTCGCCATCGGCACGCCGTACTTCATCATCGTCCTTTGCCTCGTCATCTGCGTGGTGGGCGGCGCCGCGCTGGTTCGCATGCCGGTTGACCTCTTCCCGTCGATGAACATCCCCGTTGTCGTCGTGGCCACGTTCTACTCCGGCATGGCCTCCGACCAGATCGAGACCTCCATCACGTCGCGCTACGAGCGCTTCTTCACCCTGGCCCCCAGCATCGAACACATCGAATCCCGCTCCATCAATGGCATCAGCCTGATCCGCATCTACTTCCAGCCCGGCACCGACCCCGACGCCGCCGTCGGCACCATCTCCAATCTCGCCATGGCCAACCTGCGCCGGCTCCCCCCCGGTACGCTGCCGCCAATCGTTCTCAAATTCGACGCCTCTAGCTTGCCCGTCTGCCTGGTCACACTCAAGGGCGACGGCCTTGACGAAACACGCCTCCGCGATCTCGCCACCACCACCGTTCGCAACCAGCTTGCCAGCGTCCAGGGCGCGAGCGTTCCCCAGCCCTTCGGTGGCCCCTTCCGCCAGATCATGGTCTACGCCGATCCCAACCGGCTTGAGGGCTATCAGATGTCCCTCATGGATCTCGTCCGCGGCATCAACAGCGCCAACCTCATCCTGCCCTCCGGCTCTGTCAAGATCGGCCCACGCGATTACAACGTCATCTCCAACTCACTGCTCCGCTCGGTTGAAGAGATCGACGATGTGCCCGTGAAATCGATCAACTCCAACGTCGTTCGCGTCCGCGATGTCGCGCACACCGAAGACTCGCACACCATCCAGACCAACGTCGTCCGCATTGATGGCCAGCAATCGGTCTACCTCTCGATCCTCAAGCAGGGCGGCGATTCCAACACCATTCAGGTTGTCGACGGCATCAAGCATGCCGTCAGCAAGCTCACCGACATTCCCGACGAGCTCCGCAGCAAAGTAGTCTTCGACCAGTCCGAGTTCGTCAAGACGGCCATCGAAACTCTGCTTCACGAAGGCGGCATCGGCCTGTTCCTCACCTCAGCCCTCATCCTCGTCTTCCTCGGCAGCTTCCGCGCCACGCTCGCCGTCTGCTTCTCCATCCCCATCTCGGCGCTCGCCGCGTTTCTGATGTTGCAGTGGTTTGGCGCCAGCATCAACTCCATGGTGCTCGGCGGTCTCGCCCTGGCCTTCTCCCGCCTGATCGACAACTCCGTCGTCGTGCTTGAGAACATCTATCGCCGCCTCGAGCTCGGCGAAGACGCGGTCACCGCGGCCAGCGAAGGCGGCCGCGAAGTCGCCCTGCCCGTGCTCGCCGCCACGCTCACCACCGCCATCGTCTTCTTCCCGGTCACGTTCCTGTTCGGCGTCTCGCGATACCTGTTCTCGGCCCTCGCGCTGGCGGTCGTCCTTTCACTCGCGGCCTCCTACTTTGTCGCGATGACGGTCGTGCCGCTCTACTGCTCGCGCTACATCACCAGCGTCAGCCACGGCGATTCCAACGATCATCCGGCTGGCCTCTTTGCTCGTTTCAACATCGCCTTCAATCGCGCCTTCGCCCGCTTTCTTCACCACTACCAGCGTGCGGCGACCACCTGCCTCGACAAGCCACGTCTCACGTTGCTCGTCGCCGGTCTGGCGATCGCCGTCATGCTGGGTCTTACTCCTATGCTCGGCGTCAGCTTCTTTCCCAGAACTGACGCCGGGCAATTTTTGATGAACATCAAATCCCCCTCCGGCACGCGCATCGAGCTCACTAACAAACACATCGCCCGCGTCGAGAATCTCGTCCGCCAGATTGTCCCCGAAAGCGAGCTTGAGCTCATCGTCTCCAACATCGGCGTCAACGGCGACATTTCCGCCATCTACACGCCCAACTCCGCCCCCCATACCGGCTTCGTCCAGGTGGCCCTCAAGCCCACTCACCAGATCTCCAGTTATGAATACATGCGCCGCATGAAGCAGGCCCTCGCCTCCGAGATGCCCGAGCTCAGCGTCTTCTTCCAGTCCGGCGGCCTCGTCGACTCCGTGCTCAACATGGGCATGGCCGCGCCCATCGATCTGCAAGTTTCCGGCTCCAATCTGCGCGCCGATTACGACCTCGCCATCGAGCTCGCCGAACGCATCCGCACGCTGCCCAATGTTGCCGACGTTTACATTCCGCAGGATCTCGACTATCCCGCCCTCCGCATGGAGATCGACCGCACCCGCGCCAGCGAGCTTGGCCTTACCCAACAGGAAGTCGTCCAAAACGTCATCACCGCACTCAGTTCCAACCAGATGATCGCCCCCAGCTTCTGGGTCGATCCCCGCACCGGTCTCGACTACCTGCTCACCGTGCAATACCCCGAGCAACAGATCCAAAACCTCCTCGACCTCAAGGCTATTGCCCTCCGCGGCACCGGCAGCATCACTCCCGCCCGCCTCGACGCCATCAGCAGCATCACCCCCATCCAGGCCCCCACCGAGATCAGCCACTACCAGTTGCGCCGCTCGATCGACGTCTTCGTCCGCCCCCTCGGCGAAGACCTCGGCACGCTCGCCAACAGCATCGACAAGCTCATCGCCACCACCAGCATCCCCAAAGGGGTCAACGTCGATCTCCGCGGCATGGTGCAGGGCATGCGCCAGAGCTTCTCAAGCTTCGGCATGGGTTTGATCCTTGCCACCGTGCTGCTTTACCTCGTGCTTGTAGCGCAGTTTGCCAGCTTTCTTGATCCCTTCATCATTCTGCTCGCCGTGCCGCCGGGCCTGGCCGGCGTCGTGGTCACCTTGCTTGCCACCGGCACCACGCTCAACGTCATGTCGCTAATGGGCGTCGTCATGCTGGTCGGCATCGCGGTATCCAACAGCATCCTCATCGTCGAGTTCACACGCCATTTGCGGCACGAAGGCCTCGCGCTCAAAGACGCCATCACCACGGCGGCCACCACCCGCCTGCGTCCCGTGCTGATGACGTCATTAGCCACCATCATCGGCCTGATGCCAATGGCGCTCAAAATGGGCCAGGGCAGCGAAGCCTATGCGCCGCTCGCCCGCGCTCTGCTCGGCGGCCTCGCGCTTTCGGTCGTCTTTACCGTTTTCATTGTGCCCGCCGCCTATTTCATCGCTCACCGCCGTGAGGAATCAAAGGCATGAAGCTCCCCCTCCTCATCCTCATCTCCGCCACCACGCTCGTCGCTCAGGCTCCACTGCTGACGCTCGAGCAGGCCCGCGAGATGGCGCTCAAGAATCACCCCATCCTCGCCGCGCTCGACTACAACGCGCGCGCCACGGCAGAACAACCGGGCCAGATCAAGTCCGCTCTGGCGCCACAGGTCACCGCCGGCCTCTCCGGCATGGGCGCCGACAACAGCTCGCGCTTCGTCTTCGCTGGCCTCACCTCTCCACTGCTGGTATCGCGACTTGGCGGCGGCGTCCAGCTCAACCAGCTCATCAGCGACTTCGGCCGCACACGCCTGCTCGCCGATGCTGCCAGCTCCCGCGCCGACGCGCAGAAGCAACTGGTCTTCGCCTCACGACTGCAGATTCTTCTCGCCGTTGATCGCGCCTACTACAACATCCTCCGCGCGCGCGAACTCACCAAAGTTGCGCGGCAAACCGTCGAAGCCCGCCAGCTTGTCGTCGATCAGGTCACCGCCCTCACCCAAAGCCAGCTGCGTTCCACCGTCGATCTCAGCTTCGCCAAGGTCAATCTCGCCGAGGCCCAACTCCTGCTCAATCGCGCCAATAATGAGCGCGAAGCCGCCGAGGCCGATCTCGCCCTTGCCCTCGGCATTGGCGAGGCGCGCAATTTCGACGTCGAAGATCGTCCCATCAACGAGAAGCTTCCCCCTGAGGCCGAACCTCTCGTGCAGCGCGCCATCGCCGAGCGCCCCGAGCTCCGCCAACTGGCTCTCGAGATCGAAGCAAACGCAAAACTGCTCTCCGCCGAGAAGAAACTCGCCCGCCCCACCATCACCGCCCAGGCCATCACCGGCCTCGTCTCCCCCAATCCGAACGACTTCAAAAATCGTTACGCCGCCGCCGGCGTCAACGTCAGCATCCCCGTCTTCAACGGCCACCTCTTCGAGCGTCGCCAGGCCGAAGTCGCCCTGCGCTCCCGCGCTCTTGAGAAGCAAAAAGAAGACCGGGCCAATCAGATCGCTCGCGATGTCCGCACCGCCTGGCTCAACGCCCGCAACGCGTTCGATCGCATCCGCCTCACCGAAGAGCTGCTTGCCCAGTCACAGCTCAATCTCGATCTCGCCCAATCCCGCTACGAGCTCGGCCTCGGCACCATCGTCGAGCTCAGCCAGGCCCAGCTCAACAAAACCGCCGCTGAAGTCACCAGTGCCAACGCCCGCTACGAGTATCAGATTCTGCGCTCTGCCCTGCGCTACACGTTGGGAGAAGGAGCCCTCTAGTGCTATGCCTTTCCGCATTTGGCAGCGACGCGAATCGCTGCCCCCACCCGTAATCGTCGCCCCCACTACGTCTGCCCGCCTGCTCGCACTCGCCGCACAGGCCAACCTCTCTCTCACCAACACGCCGCCCGCCGGCAACGACTACATCCTCGTGCTCGAACCAGAGGACCCCATCCCCGCTGACCTGCCACCGCACATCCCCGTGCTCGATGCCCAATCGCCCGAGCTGCCCTTTCTGCTCAAACAGGCGCTGCTCTACATCGAGGCCCACCGCCGCCTCAGGTAATGATCCCCCGGCGCACCGCATACAGGATCAGCTCCGCCATGCTGTGCAATCCGAGCTTCTGCATCAGGTTGCTCTTGTGCGTCTCCACCGTGTAGACGCTGAGATCGAGCACCCGCGCAATATCCTTCGCGCTCCTCCCCTCGGCGAGCAACTGCAACACCTCACGCTCACGCGTCGTCAGCAAATCAAACCGATCTTCGAGCCCCCGCTTGTTCAACCCCTGCACATAGTCTTCCACCAGCAGCTTGCTCACCTCCGGGCTAAAGTACGCCTTGCCGCTCGCCACCGCGCGGATGCCCAGAATCAGCTCCGACTCCACCGCTTCCTTCAGCAGATACCCCCGCGCCCCCGCCCGCAAGGCCCGCAACACATAGCCCTCATCGCTATGCATGCTCAACACCAGCACCGCCGTCGGCTTCCCCTGGCCGCAGATCTGTCGCGCTGCCTCGATGCCATTCAGATTCGGCATCGTCACATCCAGCACCACCACATCCGGGCTCAGTTCCTCCGCCATCTTCACGGTCTCGCGCCCATCCGCCGCCTCGCCCACCACCTCGAGATCGCTCTCGCGCTCGAGCAGCGCGCGCAAGCCACGCCGCAAGATCGCGTGATCATCCGCCAGCAGAATCCGGATCTTCATCTATGGCAACTCCGCCATCACTACTGTTCCCACCCCTGCTTTGCTCACGATCTGAAACCTGCCCCCCAACTTCTCCACACGCTCCGTCATACCCAGAATACCCATGCCCTTCTCCTTCTCCACATCAAAACTCTTGCCGTCGTCCTGAATGCTTACAAGCAACCTGCCCTCGTTCATGCCCGCCCGAATCTTCATCACCCGCGCCGCTCCATGCCGCACGGCATTACTCAGCGCCTCCTGCACCACGCGAAACACACAGATGCGCGCATCCTCACTCAAACCATCCAGCTCATCGAGCGCCTCAACTTCAACCTGCACCCCATTTCGCCGCTGACATTCGCGCGCCAGCCAGCGCAGCGCCGGCACCAATCCGAGATCATCCAGCATCGACGGCCGCAACAGTAAACTCAGATTCCGCGTCATCTTCAGCGTTTCCTCGGCCAGCGCACTCAGCGTCCCAACATTCGCTCGCTGCTCGCCCGGCATCTGTCGCGCCAACTCTTCCACCCCCAGCTTCAACGCCGAAAGGTTCTGCGCCACCCCATCATGCAACTCGCGCGAGATCGCCTTGCGCTCCTCTTCCTGTACGGCCAGTAATCGCGCCGACAAGCCCCGCGCCTCTTCGCGCGCCAGCTCTGCCTGTTCCAGCCGCTCCGATGCCTGCCTCTCGAGACTCGTGATCCGCCAATACAACAAGCTCGCCAGCGTCACCCCCACCAGCAGAAACGCAAACATCGTCTGCCGCTGTGACCTCTCCACGTCCGCCAGCGTCTCCTCAATCAGGACTTCACTCTTTGCCAACTGCTGCTCATTCCAACTGCCAATTTGCGCGGCCAGCTCAAGGATCGCCGTGCGTCGCGCAAACGCCTGATCCCGCAGGAACTGATATCCATCCGCTTTTCGTTTCGCGACATTCCACTCCAAAACTGGCTCCACCGTTTTCCAATAATCGTCGTAAGCCGTCGCGAAGCCCCGATACACATCCCCACTCTGTTGCAGTTGCTTTGCCGCCAAAACCCTTAAAGCATTGCTTCGCGAACGCCTCACCCCATCGCGATGCAACTCGGCTGCATCCTCATCGGGCTCAAGAATGAAGTCGCGCAAGTAAGTACCGCCATTTAATACGTCTAATTTCAATGTATTTAACAACTGATTTATCGCAAAATAATTGGCCTGCGCCGCGTGAATTTCCGCGCTCGCGCGCCGCGACTCGACGCCACTCCAGTAGAACGCCAACGTGGGCAAAAGCAAGAGAGAACCGAATCCGGCAAGCAATAACAGCCGGCTGTCCAGCAATCTTTCCCTAATTTTCTTGTCCACTACTTACTCCTGCGTATATCCTGAAAGTCTCAAGGTTTTGCTGCACAACGTTTCAATTTCGCTTCTTATTTTTTCAACCTCGCTGTGTGCGCTCACTCTCGACCAAGCCTTGCGTGAAGCCACCACATCCCACCCTCTCCTCGCCGTAAACGCCAATCGTATCGAATCCGCCGCCGGCAAGATCACCCAGGCAGGTCTGCGCCCCAACCCCCTGTTCGTCTACCAGACAGAAGACTTCCGCGTCTGGCAGAATCCCGGCCACCGCTTTTGGCAGGACGCCGATCATTTCTTCTACCTCCAGCAGACTTTCGAGACCGCCTCCAAGCGCGCCCGCCGCACCGACCTCGCCATCGCCAATCAGCGTCGCGCCGAGATTGAGCTCACCCTGCAAAAGCAACTGATCGCCGCCCGCGTGCGCACCGCCTTCTGGGACGCGCTTGCCGCCTCGCGCCGCGAGGCCACCATTCGCAATTCCCTCAAGGCCTTCGCCGAGCTCACCGAATATCACCGCGTGCAGGTCAAAGAGGGCGCCATGGCTGAATCAGATCTCATGCGCGTCGAGCTCGAAGAGCACAAGCTCATGCTCCTCGCCAATGCCGCCGCGCTCGAGGCGCAACGCCAGTCGATCCGCCTGCAGCGCGAGATGGGTCGCACCACGGTGGAAGAGATCACGCTCGAGGCCCCCGCAACTCCCGAGGCCACACCATCCTTCGACACCGCCATCAGCCAGCGCGCCGAGGCCCAGCTTGCTCGTCAGATCATCCTTGTCTCTGGCGCGCAGCTCAAGCTCGAGAACGCCCTTGCCACGCCCAACTTCGACGGCGTTGCCGGCTACAAGCGCTCCAAGAATTTCGATACTGTTATCTGGGGCATCCAGATGCAGTTGCCGGTCTTCAACAAGAACGAAGGCAACATCGCGAGCGCGAGCGCCGAAGAGCGCCTCGCGCGCAATGCCCTCGTCGCCACCGAAGCCCTCATCAAGTCCGAGTTCGCCGGCGCCGAGCGCGAAGTCGAGCTCCGCCGCAAGCAACTCACCGACTTTGTCACTCCCCTCCGCACCCGCGCTGCTGAAACCGCTCGCCTCGTTCGCGAAGCCTATCGCCTTGGCGGCTCCGACCTGCTCCGCCTGCTCGACGCCCAACGCAACCTGCTCGAAACCGAGCAAACCTACATCGACGCCCTCAATGCACTGCAACAGGCCGAGGCCTCCGTGGTCTCCGCCGCCGGAGTCCTGCCATGAGAAACACGAGAAAACTGATTCTCGCCCTGCCCTTGCTCTTCTGCGCCTGCCAGAAGGAATCGCCCGCCCCTGCGGCGGCTGCCCCCGCACAGAAGGAAAGTAACGTCGACGTCTCCGCCGAAGCCATCAAGAACGCCAACATCGAGGTCGCCGCCGCTCGCACGCAAACCATCGATCAGGTCATCGAGGCCCCGGGCAAGCTCGCCTGGAACGAAGACGCCACCGTCTCCATCGGCTCGGTCGCCATGGGCAAGGTCATCCACGTTTATTCGAAGGTCGGCGACATGGTCAAAAAAGATCAGATGCTCGCTCGCATGCACACCCACGACGTGCATGACACCAAGGCCCTCCTCCGCTCGGCCCGCGCCGAACGCGATCGCGCCACCAGCGCCCTCGAACAGGCCAGACGCAACGAAGACCGCATGCGCCGTCTGCTCGAACTCAAGGCCATCCCGCAGGCACAACTGGAGCAGGCCGTCCTTGATCGCAAGACCGCCGAGACCGCGCTGCGCAAGGCCAAGGCCGACGTCGACAAGGAAGTCCAGCACTTGACCGAAGTCTTCGAGATCCCCGCCGACGACGAAGAAGATCCCAACCACAAGCACAACGAGGACGACGAGCTCGTCCCCATCAAGGCCTCCGCCGCCGGTATGGTCGTCGATCGCAAGATCACTCCCGGCACCGTGCTCAACATCGGTCAGGAGACCTTCACCGTCACCGACCCCAATTCGCTCTGGTGCATCGCCAACTTCCCTGAATCCGCCCTCAGCCGCATCAAGGTTGGCGCAATGGTCGAGCTGGATGTCCGCGCCTATCCCGGGCGCCGCTTCACCGGGCGCATTACGCGCCTCGGCGAGACGATCGACCCCAGCACCCGCACACTCCTCGTCCGCGCCCAGGTCTCGAGCGAAGGCGTTCTCAAGCCTGAAATGCTCGCCACGATTCGCCTCCGCCTGCCGGCCACCCCCACGCTCACCGTGCCCGAGTCCGCGCTGCAGATCGTCGATGGCAAGTCCACCGTCTTTGTCGAATCAGGCTCTGGCAAGTTTCTCCCGCGGCCCGTTGAGGCTCAGGTCAATGCTGGTGTCGCCATCATCCTGAGCGGCCTCAAGGAAGGCGAACGCGTGGCCACCACCGGCAGCTACTTCCTCAAAGGCCAGCTCCTGCGCGAGGCGGCGAACTAGCCGATGCTGCGCAATCTCATCGCCTCGTCCCTGCACAATCGCTGGCTGATCCTCGTCACGCTCGCCATCGTCTCGGGCTTCGGCATTTACACCGCGCTCAACCTGCAAATCGACGCCTTCCCTGACCTCACCAACAATCAGGTCACCGTCATCACCGAGTGCGGCCCCATGTCGCCCGATGAAGTCGAGCGCCTCGTCACCTATCCCATCGAGACCTCGCTCATGGGCGTGCCCAAGATGACGCAATTGCGCTCCATCTCAAAGCTCGGCCTCTCGCTCGTTACAGTGGTCATGGACGACAGCGTCGATCGCTACTTCGCCCGCCAGCTCATCAACGAGCGTCTGCGTGAAGTCCGCTCGCGCCTGCCACAAGGCCTCGAGCCCGTCCTCGGCCCCGTCGCCACGGCCTTCGGCGAAATTTACCAGTACACGATCGAGGGCGGCGATCTCTCGCTGCTCGATCGCAAGACGCTGCAGGATTGGGTGATCCGTCCCCAGTTGCGCACCGTGCCCGGCATCAACGAAGTCAACTCCTGGGGCGGCTTCTCGCGCCAGTACACCGTCGAGGCCGACCCCCAAAGCCTCGCCCGCTACGGCCTCACCGTGCGCGACCTCATGAGCCGCCTCACCATGTCAAACGCCAACTTCGGCGGTGGCTTCATCGAGCATCAGTCCGAGCAGTACAACGTCCTCGGCCTCGGCCGTTTCAATGGCCCCGAAGACATCGAAAGCGTCGTCCTCGTCGAGCGCGGCGGCGTCTCGATCAAAGTCCGCGACGTCGCGCGCGTCCGCATTGAGGGTGGCCTGCGGCAGGGCGCCATCACTCGCAACACGCACGAGACCGTCTGTGGCATGGCCATCATGCTGCGCGGTGAGAATTCCATGCGCACGCTCGAGCGCGTCAAACAACGCCTCGGCAGTGTTCAGTTACCCAAGGACGTCAAGCTCGTCCCCTTCTACGACCAGAGCGAAGTCATCGAGATCACTCTCGCCACGGTCAAGCGCAACCTGCTCGAGGCCGGTCTGCTCGTCTCCGTCATCCTTTTCGTCTTCCTCGGCGAATTCCGCGCCGCGCTGATCGTGGCCAGCGTCATTCCCTTCTCCATGCTCTTCGGCTTCATGGGCATGGCCTTCTTCGGCATCAGCGCCAACCTGATGAGCCTTGGCGCCATCGACTTCGGCATCATCGTCGACGGCGCCGTCGTCATGATGGAGAACATCATCCGCCGCCTCCACCTCGACGGCCACAAGGGCAACCGTCTCGACCTCATCCGCGAGGCCGCCCAGGAAGTCTCCAAACCCATCCTCTTCGGCGTGCTCATCATCATCGCGGTCTACCTGCCCATCCTCTTCCTCGAAGATCTCGAGGGCCGCATGTTCCGCCCCATGGCCATCTCCGTCGTCTCCGCCTTGCTCGGCTCCCTGCTGCTGGCCCTCTTCGGCGTGCCCGTCATCGCCAGCCTCGCCCTCGGCAAACATGTCGAAGAGAAAGAGTCGATGTGGTTCCACAAAGTGCAGAACGGCTATCGCTCGCTGCTCCGCACCGCCATGCACCACAAGGCCATCACGATCACCGTCTCGATGCTCGCCCTCGTCGCCGCCCTTGGCTCAATCGCCTTCATCGGCACCGAGTTCATGCCCCGCCTCGACGAAGGCATGATCGTTATCCAGACCAAGAAGCTGCCCGGCATCAACGTCCCTCTCTCCGTCGACGCGAGCAAGCAGGTCGAACGCATCCTGCTCAAGTTCCCCGAAGTCGATAGCGTCGTCACCAAACTCGGCCGCCCCGACGTCGCCACCGAAGCCATGGGCGTCTACGAAGCCGACATCTACCTCAACCTCAAGCCCGAGAAAAAGTGGCTCAAGCCCGAAGAGAAAGAAGACTTGGTCAACCGCATGGCCGGCGCGCTCAATCAGATGCCCGGCATGGAGTTCAACTTCACCATGCCCATGGCCATGCGCCTCGATGAGACGATCTCCGGCGTCAAGGCCGACGTCGCCCTCAAGATCTTTGGCGAAGACACCGCCACCCTTGAGCGCCTCGCGGAAACCGCCGAGAAGGCCCTCAACGGCATTGCCGGCATCGCCGACCTGCAGACAGAAGTCATCACCGGCGTTGCCGAGATTCGCATCCTGCCCAACCGCGCCGCCCTGGCTCGCTATGGGCTTACGATCGAAGACGTCCAATCCGCCATCGATGCCTCGAGCGGTGGCATCCCCGTCTCCGAATTTGTCGAAGGCCAGCGCCGCTTCCCCATCATGCTGCGCTTCCCCGCCGAGTACCGCGCCGACATCAATCGCCTCCGCGAGATCTTCATTAAGGCCCCCGCCGGCGAACAGGTGCGCCTCAGCGAAGTCGCCTCCATCGAGCCCGGCCGCGGCGCCGAGGTCATCCAGCGCGAAGACGGCATGAAGCGCATCGTCGTCCAGTTCAACGTCCGTGGCCGCGACCTCGGCAGTGTGGTCGATGAGGCACAGTCCAAGCTCAAGCCCCTGCTCAAGATCCCCGCCGGCTACTGGACCGATTGGGGTGGCCAGTTCGAAAATCAGGCCCGCGCCACCAAGCGCCTCGCCCTCGTGCTGCCGCTGTCGATCCTGCTCATCCTGAGCCTGCTCTACGCCACGTTCCAATCCTTGCGCCAGTCACTGCTCATCCTCTGCGCCGTGCCGTTCTCGGCCATCGGCGGCATCGGCATGCTGTGGCTGCGCGGCATGAATCTCAATCTCTCTGCCTCCGTGGGTTTCATCGCCCTGTTCGGCGTGGCCGTTCTCAATGGCATCGTGCTGGTCTCCACCATCAACCAACTCCGCAATATCGAAGAAGCCTGCTGCCAGCGTCTGCGTCCCGTCCTCATGACGGCCCTCGTTGCCGCCTTCGGCTTCCTGCCGATGGCGTTCTCCACCATGCCCGGCTCCGAGGTGCAGCGCCCGCTCGCATCGGTCGTCGTCGGCGGCCTCGTCAGCGCCACGCTGCTCACGTTGTTCCTCGTGCCGGTGCTTTATCCGATCTTTACCGGTCGAAAACAGCCAGATGGTGGTTTTCAGCCAGCTGCTGACAACCCCTCGCATTGAAAACTCAATAGCTTAGCTTTGGCATGCCAGTTGCATCCTCTTCTGGCAGGAGGATCAACACCATGAAACATGCTTGGCTCACTCTCGTACTTCTCGCCGTTGGCTTACCAGCCACGCTGCCTGCCCAGCAGTACCCGGTTTACTCGAGCGACCCGTATTATGACAACGCGGGCTACGGCCCCGGCGTCTACGCGCCTGCTCCCCCTCCCCCGCCGCGCTACGCCTATGGCTACCGCCGGCCCCCCATGCCTGCTCCCGGCTATTGCTGGGTGGACGGCTATTGGAACTACGCTGGCGCGCGCTACGTCTGGGTGCCCGGCTACTGGGCCATGCCCCCGCGTGCCGGCGCTTACTGGGTGGGGCCGCGCTATAACGGCAATCGCTTCTTCGTAGGCTACTGGGGTGGTGGTGGCGGCTACCGTCACGGCCGTGGCAATGGCTTCGTGTTCGGCTATCGCCATCGCTAGTTCCGTTTGAATTCCTGCCCAAGGAGCGTCAGCCGCGCTGGCGCTCCTTTTTCATTCAGCCCAAACGATACCAGCGCGTCATCCCCATCCTTTACGCGAAACGTATCAAACTGCCAGTGCTCGAGCACCATGCGCTGTCGGGCCCACTGCACCACCAGCCCCCCTTCCACCACGCTCACCCGCGCCTCCCCATAAGCCGGCTCAACATAGGTCCCCGCATAATTCTCCAGCTCAAGGCTCGGTCGCGTATCCTTGCGCCGGGCCTGGGCGAGCAGCCGCTTTTGGCTGGCTTCTTTCTCTTCTCCCTGCTTCACCACGCTCAGCATGTGCGCATTCCAGTCGCGCGTCTTCGGCAAGCCCAGATACTCATCAAGCAACGTATTTGTCAGCGCCTCGTTGAGATTCGTCCCGCTCTCGTTGGCCAGCACCACGATGCCCAGCTTCAGCCGCGGCGCCATCGTGATCAACGCCCGATACCCCGCGAGCGACCCAGAATGCATCACCAGCATCTCCCCGCGATAGTGGTTCACAAACCACCCCATTGCATAGCTCGACTGCGCATAGTCCGGCTGCATCTCGCGCTGGCTTTCCGTGCGATGGATAATCGTCTGCGGCTCATGCGTCTCCCGCAGCGCCTTCTCGCTCACCAGCCGTTGCCCTTCAAACACCCCACCCCCCAGTTGCATCCTCACCCAGCGCGACAGATCCGTCACGCTTGAGCTCATGCTGCCCGCCCCGCCAATGTTGTCGTAGTTACGCAGCGGCAGCGTCTTGCCCTTGGCGTGCGGCAGCGCGATGTTGCCGTGCTTCAGCGTATCGGCATAACTCGTCGCGCTATCCTTCATCCCCAGCGGCAAAAAGATCCGCTGCTGCACAAACGCGTCCCACCCCATCCCGCTCGCCTTGCCCACCGCTTCGCCCGCCGTCGTGAACATGATGTTCTGATACTGGTACATCTCGCGAAAGCTCGCCGCCGGCTGCGCAAACGCCATCTTCCGGATCAGCTCTTCCCGGCCAAATCCCCCACGCGTCCACAGCACATCATGCCTTGGCAACCCCGTCCGGTGCGACACAATATCGCGCAACGTCACCAACTCATCGGCGTGAATATCCTTCAGCCGGAAGTAATCAATGTGCTTGCGCACCAGATCATCCCAGCGCATCTTCTTCTCATCCACCAGCATCGCCATTGCCGCAGTGGTGAACGCCTTGGTTGTCGAAGCAATCTGAAACGCCGTATGCGCCGTCACCGGCTCCGGCTTGCCCAGCTCCCGCACGCCATGCCCATCGGCATACAGCGTCTTGTCATCCCGCACCACCGCCACGGCCACCCCGGGCACACCCCACGCCTTCCTTGCCTCTTCGGCCAGCGCCTTCACATCCGGGTCCGCGCCCCATAGCGCAAAGCTCGCCACCGCAAGCCACAACAAACGCTTCATGGCCTATCATTGTAGCCCCCGCCGAAACAGCCCCGGCGACACGCCCACGCGCCTCTTGAAGCTCCGGCTAAAGGCCGCCTCGCTGCGATACCCCACCCTCTCCGCCACTTCACCCACACTCACATCCCCCCGCCTTAACATCACCTCCGCCTGTGACAATCGCCACTCCGCCAGATACTCCATCGGCGCTCGCCCCATCAGTTCGACAAACCGTTCATGAAACGCGCTCCTCGATTGCCCCGCAATCTCCGCCAGCTCCTCGCTCGTCCATTCCCTGCCCGCGTCCTGATGCATCGCCCCCAACACCCGGCCAATCCGTTCGTCTCGCGCGCCGCGCCACCACCCCTGCGGCAGCTCTTCCACGGCCACACTGCGCAGCATCTGCAGAAACAGCACCTCCGTAAGATGCTGCAGCACCGCTTCGTCTCCATGTCGCGCCTCCATGGCCACCAGCCGCAGCGTCATCGCCACTTCCTCGCCCTCGCCTGCGCGCTTCAGGATCGCCCGCGGCAGCGCCTCCACCACATTCCGGCTCCAGCCATCCAGCGCCTCAAACGATCCACACAGCAACACCGTCTCATCCCCGCCATAGCGCAACACCTGCGGCGCCACCTGATAGTTCCGCGCCAGTTGTTCAATACTGATCAGTCGCATGCCCCGCCGCGCGGCTACCGTATGCGCTTCACCCGTCGGCACCAGCACGCAGTCGCCCTCTTCGAGCCACACCGCAACGCCCCCTGCCTCGAGCCACGCCCGCCCGCGCAACACCGCGTGGAACACCATCCGCCCCGGATCCGCGTGCGCAATGCCCCAATCCCCACCCAACTCCGCTCGTCCATAAAGCTTCGGTCTTACGCGCAAATCCCGCAGCGCCATCTCCGGCGTTCCAGCAATGTCTTTCGGTGCCCAGGGCATGGTCCAAACTCCTCTTCACAGCCAAACTCGAATCATGAAAACCTTCATCGCCGCCGCAAGCGGCAACATCGGCAGCAAGGTCGCAGCAAGCCTCCTCGCCGCGGGCCACGATACAGTTCTGATGACGCGACGCCCGGCAAAGTCGCAACCGGGCGTCACCATCGCCTCACTCGACTCCACCGATAAGCACGCCCTCGCCGCCGCCACCGCTGGCGTCGACGCCCTCTTCTGGCTTACCCCACCCGCCTTCGGCGCCACCGACGTGCGCGACTTCATCTTCCGCTCCCTCGAGGCCGCCGCCCACGCCATCACCGCCAATCGCATCCCCCACGTCGTCAACTTGAGCGCGGTCAAGCAGAACGCCACGCCCAACACCGTCCTCGACTGGTATCGCGAGGCCGAGTCTGCCCTCCGGGCCGCCACGCCCAACCTCGTCACGCTCGAGCCCGCCTGGTTCATGGAGAATCTCCTGCTCCAGCCCCCTGGCGCGCTCTTCACGCTCTTCCCGGAAGACTTCTCCTTCCCCTGGGTCGCCACTCGTGACATCGCCGCCGCGGCCGTCTCCTCGCTCACCTCACCCACCTGGCAAGGCCACCACACGCGCCAACTCCTCGGCCCAGCCAACCACACCATCACCGAGGTCGCCACCCTGCTCAATCGCCCTCACACCCGCATCACGCCCGACCAGCAATTGAGTACGCTCCTCTCGATCGGCGCCACGACCGAGGCAGCTCGCGCCTACACCGACCTCTTCGTCGATCTCGCCCGCCCCGACGGCCCGCTCGGCGTCACCCGCACCCCCGCGGCCACTACCACAACCACCCTCGCCGAATTCAGCCGGGAGAACGGCCTGCTATGTTAGCTTGAAGAAAATCATGAGTGCGACTCGCGAAAAAGCCCAATTGATGTCCTCGAGCGAAATGGACCGTACCCTCGTCCGCCTCGCCCACGAGATCCTCGAGAAGTCTGACAATCTCTCCAAGCTCGCCTTTATTGGCATCCGCCGCCGCGGCGTCCCCATCGCCCAGCGCCTTGCCAAAAAGATCTCCGAGCTCGAAAAGCAGGAGATCCCCGTCGGCGTCCTCGACATCAACCTCTATCGCGACGACCTCTCCACCGTCGGCGCCAAGCCCGTCATCAACGCGACCGAGATCAACTTCGATATCACCGGTATGGACATCATTCTCACCGATGATGTCCTCTACACCGGCCGCACCATCCGCGCCGCCCTCGACGCCCTGTTCGATCACGGCCGTCCCGCTCGTGTGCAGTTGCTCTGCCTCATCGATCGTGGCCACCGCGAACTCCCCATCGAGGCCCGCTACGTCGGCCGCAAGGTGCCCACCACCAAAAACGAAATCATCGAAGTCAAACTCAGCGAAATCGACGGCATGGAAAAGGTTCTGCTCGTCGAAAAGGTTTAACCATGAACAAAGGCCTCCTCGACATCGAGGCCCTCGACCGGGTCGATATCGAATCACTTCTCGAACGCACCAAATTCTTCCAGCCCATCCAGCACATGCGTGAGAAGCGGCTTGACCTGCTCAACGGCCGCCTCGTCGTCAATCTCTTCTTTGAGTCCTCCACACGCACCCGCATCAGCTTCGAGATCGCCGCCAAGCGTCTCGGCGCCGACACGGTTTCGATCAGCTCCGAGGGCTCCAGCGTCTCCAAGGGCGAAACCCTCCTCGACACCGTCAGCACGCTCAACGCCATGCGCCCCGACGCCATCGTCATGCGCCATGCCGCCTCCGGCGCGCCCCACTTTCTCGCCCGCCACTTGCCCATCCCCATCATCAACGCCGGCGATGGCCAGCACGAACACCCCACCCAGGCCCTCCTCGACGCCCGCACGATCCTCGACAATCGTCCCTCGCTCGAAGGCCTGCGCATCGCCATCATCGGCGACATCCTCCATAGCCGCGTCGCCCGCTCCAACATCCATCTGCTTTCCAAGTTCGGCGTCGACATTGTCCTCTGCGGCCCTGCCCCGCTCGTGCCTCAGGAGCTCAAGCATCTCGCCCCCGGCGTCTCCATCACCTATGACATCAAGGAGGCCCTCCGCGAGACCGACATCATCATGATGCTGCGCGTCCAGCTCGAGCGCCAGAACGAAGCCAACTTCCCCGCCGGCGAATACGGTCGTTTCTACGGCCTCCGCGCCGACAATCTCGCCCTCGCCAAACCAGATGCCATCGTCATGCACCCCGGCCCCATGAATCGCGGCCGCGAGATCTCCACCGAAGTCGCCGACAGCTCCCGCTCGGTGATCCTCAATCAGGTCGAGAACGGCATCGCCGTTCGTATGGCCGTCCTTGAAAAGGTGATGCAGTAATGGCAAAACTTCTCATTCGCAACGGCCGCGTCATCGATCCGGCCAACGGTATCGACCGCGTTACCGACGTCCTCCTCGCCGGCGGCATCGTTCGCGGCGTCGGCGACAATCTTCCCTCCCGTGGCGCGGAAGAGTTCGACGCCACCGGCCTCGTCGTGGCCCCCGGCTTCATCGACATGCACGTCCATCTCCGCGAGCCCGGCTTTGAGAGCTCCGAGACCATCGAGACCGGCACGCGTTGCGCCGCCGTCGGCGGCTTCACCAGCGTCGCCTGCATGCCCAATACCAACCCGGTCAACGACACGCCCCACCTCACCCGCTTCATCATCGAACGCGCCAAGGCCGTCACCAAGGTCAACGTCTTCCCCATCGGCGCCATCACCATCGGCAGCGCGGGCGAAAAGCTCGCCAGCATCGGCGCCATGAAGGCCGCCGGCACTGTCGCCATCTCTGACGACGGCAAGCCCGTCATGAACTCCCGTGTCATGCGTCGCGCCATGGAGATCGCCGCCAGCTTCGACATCCCCGTCATCGACCACTGCGAAGATCTCAACCTCTCCGCCGGTGGCGACATGCACGAGGGCAAAACCAGCGTCCGCTACGGCCTCCGTGGCATCCCCGGTTGCTCTGAGGACGTCATGGTCGCCCGCGATCTCCTGCTTGCTGAGGTCACCGGCGCCCGCTATCACGTCGCCCACATCTCCACGCGCAACGCCGTCGCCATGGTCGCCGAAGCCAAGCGCCGTGGCCTCCGCGTCACCTGCGAGGTCACCCCGCACCACTTCGCCATCCACGACGAAGAGATCATCCCCTACGACTCCAACTACAAGATGAAGCCGCCAATCCGCTGCAATCACGATGTCGAAGCGATGATCGAAGGCCTGCGCACCGGCGTCATCGACGCCATCGCCACTGACCACGCCCCCCACAGCGTCACCGACAAGATTCAGGAATTCGAGCGCTGCCCCTTTGGCATCCTCGGGCTTGAAACCGCCATCCCCATCTCGCTCGAACGTCTGGTGGCCCCCGGCTACATCACCCTCAATCGCATGATCGAGCTGTTCACCACCGGCCCGGCTGGCATCCTCAGCCTCAACCGTGGCACGCTCTCACCGGGCGTCCCCGGCGATGTCACCATTCTCGATCCCGGCTCGCGCTGGACGTATGACGTCAACAAGTCCCCGTCCAAGTCGCGCAACTCCCCCTTCGATGGCGTCACGTTCACCGGTCGTGCCGTGGCCACCATCGTCGAGGGCGAGATCATTTGGCAGGCTTGAGGCTGTCCAGCCAGCGCCGCAATATCTGTTTGTATTCCGGCCTCAAGGCTCCGCTCGGGTCAATCAGAGCACTGCGCAACATCGCATTCGATTGCGTGGTGCTCTCCCGGGCATAGGGCCCGTCCTGGATCAACCCCTCCGCCACCGCCTTCTGGAACTTCGCCGCCGGCAGCTTCTCGGCCAGATCGATCGCCGCCTGGGCATCCTTGCGCTGATCCGTGCGCACCCGCTCAAAGCGGTCCTTCATCGCCCCACCACTTTCCCCACACGTGGCGCCATCAGCGCGATACACCCCAAACACTTTCGCCTCCGCCTTCACCGGCGAACGCAGCCCACCCTCAAACGCCGCTTCCGCCGGCGTCATCCGGAAGTTCAACACCGGCCTTGCCGACGACTGGTACAGCCATTTCACATCCTGATACCGGCCATTGCCAAAGTGAAAGCGCACCGCACCCACGGCCGCCAGAATCCCCTTGGCCTCCATGTCTTTTCCCTCAAGGCTGCCCCCACGGGTGCTCACCTTTCCGGTCCAGACCGCGCCTCGCATTTCGAGGCCGCACTCACCTCCCGAACTCTTCAACTGCATCGGGCTCCGGCTCTCATCCGGTACTCCAACACTAAACTGCGCCAGCAAAGACACTACGGGTAATACAAAAAACGATGGGACGAGCATCAATAGTAGGATAGTAAAGAAATAATGAGAATCGCTTACTGTTTAACCCTGAGCGCCGCTCTCGCTTTTGCCCAAGGCAAATCCCAGAAGCCCCACGTCCACGGCTCGGCCCAACTCAGCATCGCCCTCGATGGCCTCAAGGGCGAAGTCGAGCTCGAAGCCCCCGCCGATGGCATCGTCGGTTTTGAGTCCGAAGCCAAAACCCCCGCCCAGAAGAAAACGCTCGAAGCCGCTCTCAACACCCTGCGCACTCGCGCCGCCGAGCTCGTCATCTTCCCCGCCGCCTCCGGCTGCAAGCTCACCCCCAAGGAAGTCGACGTCCACCGCGAAGGCGCCCAGCACTCCGAAGTCCACGCCCACTACGACCTCACCTGTGCCAAGCCCGTCACCGGCGAGATCCGCTTCGGCGTCACCCGGCTCTTCCCCCGCACTCGCGAAGTCACCGTCACCTTCATCTCCGATCAGGCACAAAAAAGCGCCCGCATCGTCTCTGACGCGGGCGCCATCAAGCCTTAAATCAACTACTTCTTCACCGGCGGAGCCATCTTCAGCATCTTGTGCGGGTAGACGTTCGGCGTCACCAGCACTTCCGTCGTGAACGTGTGCGGGTGCTTCCCACCCGAATCATACGTGAGCTCCACAAAGAACGCCGTAAAGCCGCTCGCCGGCTTCGCGACGCTCGCCACATACTTGCCGTTCTTGCCCTCAAGCGGTGCCGACGTCCACGTCTCCTTCGTCTCCGTCAGCCGGAAGTCACGCGCCTTCGGGTTCGTGCACTGCCAGATCTTCACGGTCTTCGGCGCCGTCGGCGTATTCACTTCGATCACGCCCGCCTTCTTGTTCACCTTCCAGCTAAACTCGGGCCGCGGCACATTGTTCACAATCGAATGCACCCATGCCGCCAGACTCGCCACCGGGCTCATGTTTGGCCCGCCGCTCAAGCCCCCCAGGCTGTGCCGCGTATTCGGCACATAGCGCAGGTGCTTCTCGCCCAGCAGCTTGTCGTAGTAGAACTGCGAGCTGTCCGGCAGGAAGAAGTCATCCCCCGCCGAGTTCATGATGAACTTCGGCATCGTCAGCCGGTCACGATACTCATACGGCTCTTCGATCTGCATCAGCTCCTTGAACCGCTTCGTGCCCATCCACGACATGATCTCCATCTTCGTGTAGTCACCAATTGCGGGCGCCCAGAATCCATAGGCCCGATAGTGGTGCACAAAGCTCGGCACCATATTCAGCAGATCGATCACCATCGGGGCGATCGCCACTACGCGCTTGTCCACGGCCGCCGTTGTCCACGTCGTCCAGCCGCGCTTCGACCCGCCCGCCACGATGTACTTGTCCACCCCCACACCACCACCGGCCGGCGACTTCAGATACTCGGTCACCGTGTCCATCGCGCGCACCGCCGCCTTCGTCATCGGCAACCGCAGCGGCCACTCTTCATCCCCACCACGCAAATACTTGTCCCACGTATAGGCAATGATGCCGTCTTCACTCCGCGGCGTCTTCTCATCGGTAAACTGCAGCGGCTCACTCGGAATCTGCCGCAGCTCCGCCACGATCACGCCCGTATCCTTGGCCACCGTCAGCGACAGCGGATCCGGGTTCGGCGCCTGCCCCCGGTTGTTGCCGCCCGCGATCATCAACATCGCGTAGCCGGGCTTCGGGTTCTCCGGCCGGTAGATCTGGATGAAGTGCTTCCAGACCGGCTTGTCCACGTCCTTCTCGCTACGCCATGTCTGGCTCGTCATCTCGAGTGTGGAAACAGTAACGCCGCTGACTACACGTGAGCCAACGGCGTTCCATTTATAGGTCGTGTCTGGTTTCTTCACATAGCGATCGAGGGCGGTTTCGCCCGCGATCGCGCTGTAGCAAAGAACAAAAAAGCTAGAGAGTAGCAGGGTTCGGCGTGTCCGGGTTGAGGCCCAGATCGCGGATGGCTTGAGCAGCAGCATGAGCATCCATTTTACCCTCGCGAGCCAGTCTCGAGAGTGCGGATGCCGCGATAGATTCAGCGTCAATTTCGAAGAACCGGCGCAGATAAGCGCGGTTTTCCGAACGGCCAAAACCATCCGTGCCCAGCGCCGTCAGACGGCCACCAAGCCACGGCGCCAACTGGTCGGCCAGCACCTTCATGTACTCGCTCGAGCTGATGATCGGGCCCTGCGTGCCATCCATCACTTCCTGGATCAGCGGCTTGCGCGGCGTCTCGTTCGGATGCAGACGGTTCCAGCGATCCACTTCGATCGCGTTGCGACGCAGATTCACGTAGCTCGTCACCGACCACACATCGCTTGCGATGTTGAACTTCTCGGCCAGAATCTCCTGCGCCCGCAGCGCTTCGTTCAGCATCGGGCCACTGCCCCACAGCTGCACCTGCGCTTCGCCAATCGAGCTCTTGCGCAGCTTGTAGATGCCGCGACGGATGCCCTCTTCGAGATCCGGAATGTCGGTCGGCATCGCCGGCTGCGGATAGTTCTCGTTGTAGACGGTGATGTAGTAGAAGATGTTCTCGCGGTTCTGATACATCCGGCGGATACCATCCTGGATGATCACCGCCAGCTCATACGCGTACGCCGGGTCGTAGCACTGGCACACCGGCACCACGCTGAACAACACGTGCGTGTGGCCATCCTGGTGCTGCAGGCCTTCGCCGTTCAGCGTCGAGCGTCCCGCCGTGCCGCCCATCATAAAGCCCTTGCCGCGCGAGTCCGCAAACGCCCACACCTGATCGCCGATGCGCTGGAAGCCAAACATCGAGTAGTAGATGTAGAACGGAATCATCGGCGTGTTCAGGTTGGCGTAAGCCGTGCCCGCCGCCGTAAAGCTCGCCATCGACCCCGCCTCGGTAATGCCTTCTTCGAGGATCTGGCCGTCGCGCGATTCCTTGTAGTACAGGAACATATCGCTGTCGACCGGTTTGTACAACTGGCCCTGGCTCGCGTAGATGCCCACCTGGCGGAACAGCGATTCCATACCAAACGTGCGCGCTTCATCCGGCACGATCGGCACCAGATACTTCGCGATCGCCTTGTCGCGCAGCATGTTCTTGAGCACACCGACAAACGCCGCCGTCGTCGAGGCCGGACGCCCCGCCGAACCTTCAAGCGACTCCGAGAACGTCGCCAGCTCCGGCGCCGGCAACGACCAGTTGCCTTCATTACGCGCCGGGATCGGGCCGCCCATCGCCGCCCGCCGCTGCTGGATGTACTTCATTTCCGGCGAATCCGGCTCGGGCTTGTAGAAGCTCGCCGTCATCGTCGCCTCAGCCGGGATCGGGATGTTGAAGCGCTTGCGCACATACTCAAGCTCGTTCTCGTTGAGCTTCTTCTGGTTGTGCGCCACGTTCTTGCCTTCGCCGGCTTCGCCCATGCCGTAACCCTTGATGGTCTTCATCAGGATCACCGTCGGGCCGCCACGGTATTCATAAGCGCGCTTCAGCGCGTTGTATACCTTCACCGGGTCATGGCCGCCACGCTTCAGGTTGGCGATCTGCTCATCGCTCATGTCAGCCACGAGCTCGGCCAGCTCCGGATACTTGCCAAAGAAGTGCTCACGGGCATACGCCGGGCCCTTCACCTTGAAGTTCTGGTATTCGCCATCGACGCACTCGCTCATGCGCTTGATCAGCAGGCCGTTCCTGTCCTTTTCAAAGAGCGGATCCCAGTTCGAACCCCACAGACACTTGATCGTGTTCCAGCCCGCGCCACGGAAGGCGCCTTCCAGTTCCTGAATGATCGACCCGTTCCCACGCACCGGCCCGTCGAGCCGCTGCAGGTTGCAGTTGATGATGAAGATCAGGTTGTCCAGCTTCTCACGCGAAGCCAGCGTCAGCGCGCCCAGCGATTCCGGTTCGTCCGTTTCGCCGTCGCCGCCAATCATGATCACCTTGCGATCCGTCGCCGGAATCAGGCCACGGTTCTCGAGGTAGCGCAAGAATCGTGCATGGTAAATCGAGTTGATCGGCCCAAGGCCCATCGACACGGTCGGAAACTGCCAGAAGTCCGGCATCAGCCACGGGTGCGGATAGCTCGACAACCCCGGCTTGTCACGCAACTCGTGACGGAAGTTCGCCAGATGGTCTTCGCTCAAACGACCTTCGAGGAACGCCCGCGAATACACGCCCGGCGAAGCATGACCCTGGTAGTACACAAAGTCGCCCGGCTGCGTCGAACCATCAGCCGCCACGATCGACCCGCGGAAGAAGTGGTTAAAGCCCACCTCCGAAATCGTCGCCAGCGACGCGAACGTCGAAATGTGGCCGCCGATCCCGTCGTCATACTTGTTGGCGCGAGCCACCATGGCCATCGCGTTCCAGCGGACAAACGCCTTGATCCGCCGCTCGATTTCCAGATCGCCTGGATACGGCGCTTCATCCTTCGTCGAAATCGTGTTTATATAAGGGGTATTCAACCGCATCGTCGCGGTCACGCCGAGTTGCGCTGCGCGAGTCATGAGCTGCTGCAGCAGTTCGCTGGCACGCTCGGGTCCGGTGGTGTCGACAACCTGATCAAGAGCTTCCAGCCATTCGGAAGTCTCCTGTGCATTGACGTCGACCTGGGTCTCTGGCTTCGTGGTAATCATGCTGAGGTTTCATCTCTAATTTATCGTGTTGGAGGTTTCTGTGGGAAATTGTCTTCTCCGCCGTCGATGGATTCTTTCAATCGGCCTGATTCTCTGCGCTTTCAACGCCCCCGCTCATGAGGACAACGGCAACCGCGAAGAATGGCAAATCTGGAGCCCCCGCCTCGAACAAAAGCCCGCCGGCATCAAGCTCCCCGACGGTTCCCTCATCCTCACCGCCGCCGCCACGCCCGCCGCCTTCGGTGGCTGGGTCAAGAATGTCAACGGCGTCCAGCCCGGCCTCTGGTTCCGCTTCGAAGCCGAGTTCCAGTCCGAAGGCCTCTCCGACCCGCGCACCCAGGTCCTCATCCGCCTCCAGTGGCGCGACATCCGTTGGGATCCCGTCGGCGAACCCGAATACGCCTGGCGCGAAGAAAAGTCCGGCCCCTGGACGCGCCTGTTTGAAGAAGTCCAGGCCCCACCCAATGCCCGCCGTGCCGAGCTCCAGCTCTGGCTCTACAACGCCGGCCAGGGCGCTGTCGTGTTCCGCAATCCCGCCGTCGAGCTCACCGATGCCCCGGCTCCCCGCCCCGTCCGCATCGCCACGGTCAACTACCGCCCCGCCAATGCCGAAGGTGGCGCGGCCAACATCTCTCGCCTGCTTGAGGTCACCCGCGCCGCCCTCGACAAGCCCGCCGATCTGCTCGTCTTCGGCGAAGGCGTCACCGTCGTCGGCAGCAAAAAGAAGTACGCCGACGTCGCCGAACCCGCCAACGGCCCCACCGCCAAAATGCTCGGCGAGCTCGCCCGCGAGAAGAACACCTGGATCGTCGCCGGCATCTACGAGCGCGACGGCGATTTCATCTACAACACGGCCATCCTGCTCGATCGCAAAGGCGCCCTGGCGGGCAAATACCGCAAGGTCATGCTGCCGCGCGAAGAGATCGAGCGAGGCCTCTCCCCCGGCGACAAGATGCGCGTGTTTGAGACGGACTTCGGCAAGCTCGGCATCATGATCTGCTACGACGTTTTCTTTTCTGAGCCCACCAAGGCCTTGGCCATGGCGGGTGCGGAGGTCGTCGCCATGCCCATCTGGGGCGGCAACGAATGGCTCGCCAAGGCCCGCAGCATCGAAGGCAGATTCACTCTCGCATCCAGCGGCTACGACCACCCCACCTACATCCAGGACCCCTACGGCGACCGCCTCAGCGAAGCCAAATCCAACGGCTCCATTGCCTGGGCGGAAGTGGATTTAGCGAAGCAATATCGCGAGAAGTGGTTGGGCGACATGCGCGCCCGCCGCATGCGCGAAACCCGTCTGGATGTGCTGACGGCGAAGTAAAACATTTCCCGCAAAAATGTTTAATTCCCCCCGCCGGGGTCGTCTTGACAGCCCCTCACCACTTTTGCTGTAATGAGGAAGTCGTCAAGGCGTTCCTCGGTAGCTCAATGGCAGAGCATTCGGCTGTTAACCGAAGGGTTGTAGGTTCGAGTCCTACCTGCGGAGCCAAAATTTTGGGAGAAGCGCTTCATCGATCGATGAGGCGCTTTTTCTTTGTGCTGTCATTCTTGATTAAGCGAGGGCGGAAATCCTGCTAACGATAGAAACGAAAAAAGAAACAAGGATTGATCGGCATTCTTCTCTTTTTGAGTCTTTCGGGCATTTTCCTTCAAATGCATAATCCGGGTTTATTCGTAATCGACTATGATCGTGGTCGTTCCGGCGGCAGTGGTGATCGGTTCGTCATCTACGCCAAGTATCCCAACCACGAAAAC
>CAZBTA010000022.1:0-36161 GCA_964494515.1 uncultured Bryobacter sp. | reverse complement strand
GGAGTTGCTCGAGTATTTGAACTCACTCGGCATCCGGCCCGGGGCGCGGCTGCGGCTGGTGGCGCGGAATGTGGATGAGACTGTGACGCTTGAAATTGAAGGCCGCCAGGTGCCACTGGGGCACACGGCGGCCTCGAAGGTTTGGGTCGCGGCAACGAACTAGAGCGAGGCGATGGTGCGGGCGAGACCCGTTTCGAGATCGACTTTAGGTTCCCAGCCAAGGACACGTTTGGCCTTGGAGATATCGGGCTGACGACGGGTAGGATCGTTCTCAGGCAAGGGGTAGAACTCGAGGGGGCTTGTGGTGCCAAGAAGGCGCTGGATACGCTCGGCAAACTCAAGCAGAGTGATCTCGTGGGGATTGCCGAGGTTGACCGGCTCGCGCTCATCGGAGAGCAGCAATCGATACAGGCCATCGACGAGATCGTCGACGTAGCAGAAGCTGCGCGTCTGCGTGCCGTCGCCATAGACGGTGAGCGGACGCCCGTCACGGGCCTGCGAAAGGAAAGCGGGGACGACACGACCGTCGTCGAGCTTCATACGGGGGCCGTAGGTATTGAAGATGCGCGCGATGGTGGTGCGCAGGCCGTACTTGCGGTGGTAGGCCATGGTCATGGCTTCGGCAAAGCGCTTGGATTCGTCGTAGCAGCTGCGGGGGCCGATGGGGTTGACGTTGCCCCAGTAGGTTTCTTTCTGGGGATGCTCGAGGGGATCGCCATAGCACTCGCTGGTGGAGGTGAGCAGGAAGCGGGCATTGTGAGCCCGGGTGATCTCAAGGAGGTTGCGGGTGGCGGTGGAGCCGGACTCGAGGGTTTCGATGGGGTGATTGAGATAGTCCTTGGGACTGGCAAGGGAGGCGAGATGGAGAACGGCGTCAAAATGGCCGGCAAGCGAAAGGGGCTGGCAGACATCGCACTCGATGAAGGTGAAGCCGGGGTGGCCGGCAAGATGAGCAAGATTGGCGGCGCGGCCGGTGATGAAGTTGTCGAGGCCGACAACAGTATGGCCTTCGGCCAGGAGGCGATCGATGAGATGGGAACCAATGAAGCCAGCGGCGCCAGATACTAACGTATGCACTCTATCAGTGTAGGGCCGGTGGCATGATGATAGGGTGCAAACGATGATGCAATTTGGTGTGGCGGAGCAGATCGCGCTGGGAGTGATGATCGCCGGGAGCGCGGGGGGATTCTGGTGGCGACTGGCGCCCATTTTGCGGACGATTCGGGGCTCGAAGCCGGAGGAAGGCTATGAGCTGGGGGACTGGCCACGGCGATTCTGGGTGTTTGTCTGGGAAGTGTTGCTGCAGTCGAAGGTGATCGCCGAGAGGCCGTTGCCGGGGTTTGCGCATGCGCTGGTGTTCTGGGGGTTTCTCGCGTTCGGGCTGGTGACGATGGACCATGTGGCGCGGGGATTTGGGGTGGGTTTTCTCGAGCATGGCGTGGGGCTGTCGCGGCTGTACTTTGGGATGGCGGCACTGTTTGCGGTGGGGACGGCGGTGGGGATTGCGGGGTTGTTTGTAAGGCGATTTGTCGTGCGGCCGAAGTGGCTGGGGGAGAAGGTATCGGTGGAGAGCGGCGTGATCGCGGGGCTGATCTTTACGCTGATGGTGACGTATCTGGCGGACTGGTGGATGGTGGGGGAGGCGGGCAAGGCGAACTGGTGGGCGCACACGGTGGCGCTGGTGGTTTTTCTGCCGTTGATCCCGCATACGAAGCACTTGCATCTGGTGCTGAGCCCGGTGGCGATTCTGGCCAAGCGCGAGGGCTTTAGCCAACTGGCGCCGCTTGAGGGGGATGAGGACTTTGGCCTGGTGACGGGCAAGGATGTGACGCAGGTGATGGCGTTGCAGGCGTTCTCTTGTGTGGAGTGTGGCCGGTGCACCGAGCATTGCCCGGCGAACGCCACCGGCAAGCTGCTTGACCCGAAGCAGATGGCGCTTGGTTTGCGCGAGTATCTGAAAGAGCACGGGGCGCAGAGCGAGGCGCCACTGCTGGGGGTGCATCTCTCGCAAGAAGCGGCTTATCAGTGCACGACCTGCGGGGCTTGTGAGTATCAATGCCCGGTGGGTGTGCAGCATTTGCCGCTGATTGTGGGGCTGCGGCGCGGGGCGACGAACACGGGCGAGTGGGAAGACGATTATGGCGCGAAGCTGTTTCGCAATCTCGAGAAGAATGGCAATCCGCTGGGGATGGGGAATCTCGAGCGGGACAAGTTCATCAAGAAGGCGCAACTGCCGCTGTATGACGGCACGCAGGAGTACTGCCTGTGGCTGGGATGCATGGGCAGCATGGATGCGCGGGGACGCGAGATTGTGGAGGCGCTGGTGCGCGTGATGCGGCATCTCGACAAGAGCTTTGGGGTGATGAAGAAGGAGAAGTGTACGGGAGATCCGGCGCGAAGGCTGGGGAATGATCTGGCGTTTGGGGATCTGGCGGGGCAGAACCTGGCAGCGATGGAGCCATTTCGCGGCGAGGGGCAAAAGCTGAAGCTGATCTCGATTTGCCCGCATTGTGTGCGGACGATTCGCGAAGACTGGAAGCAGGTGGGCGAGCCGCCGGAGATCGAGCATCACTCGGAGTTTCTCGCGCGGTATGAGCATCTGTTGCCGGAGGCCAGGGACAAGGGCAAGGTAGTGTTTCATGACCCGTGCTACCTGGGGCGGTATCAGAACATCTATGAGGAGCCGCGTAAGGTGGCGGCGGGCTCGGCGAGTGAACTGGTGGAGGCGCCACGGAACCGGGAGCGAAGCTTCTGCTGTGGCGCGGGGGGCGGATTGGCGTTTCTCGGCGAGGAGCACGGCACGCGCGTGAACGAGACGCGAGCGCAGGAATTGGTGGCCACCGGAGCGGAGACGATCGGCACGGGATGCCCGTTCTGCCAGACGATGTTTCAGGCCGCGCTGACGCAGATAACGACGCCGGCGCCGCGACTAAAAGACATCGCGGAACTAGCGTCAGAGCGGATCAGCGTGGTAGAATCCAAAATGTAGCCAGCACGTGGACGCGTAGCTCAACTGGCAGAGCAAATGACTCTTAATCATTAGGTTGTAGGTTCGATTCCTACCGCGTTCACCATCTCCTTTCTCTCCTTCCTCCTCCGTCCAGCCTTAAATCTCCCTCATTAAATTTTGCAGCGTTTTTTAAGTTTTGCACCACTGTACCGATAAGCCCAACGAGTACTTGGTCTATGTTCACTGCCCTCTTGATACATTCGGGATCTTCGCGAGCGCACATTCTGCGCTATCTGGTGGCAGCAACAGAATGTCTCGAGGTGGTGCGTGATTTTGACCGGGTGCCGAGCGAACATGAGCTGAAGCGGACGATGGGCGCGCAGGACCCGGAAGTGATTGTGGTGGACCTGGGTGAGGTGTCGGCGCTGGCGGTGGCATCGCAGGTGAGAGATGTAAAGCCGGACGCGGCGATTCTGGGGTTTGGGCCGACGCTTGAGACGGCGATGGCGGCGCAGAAGCTGGGCTATGACGAAGTGTTGCCGGATAGCGCACAGCCTGAGGAATTACGCGAGGCCGTGCAACTGTGTTTGCGCAAGCAGCGGGGTGGGGTGGAGAAGAACCTGAGCTGTTTTCTGCCGGGCAAGGCGGGGTGTGGGGCGTCGACGATTGTGATGAATACAGCGACGGCGCTGGCGCGGGATCACAACAAGCGGGTGCTGGTGATCGACGCGGATCTGCGCAGTGGGGTGCAGTCGATTCTGCTGGCGACCGAGCCGCATCGTTCGCTGCAGTCAGTGCTTGAGAACATCAACCGGATCGACCGGCGGAACTTTGACGGGTGTGTGCACCGGGCGCAGGGTGTGGATTATCTGCTGTCGACGCGGTCGGTGGATTCCACGCCGCCGGATTGGGCGAGCTACTTTCACCTGCTGAAGACGGTGGAGGGGATGTACGACGCGATTCTGGTGGATATGCCGGAGTTGGTGAATCCGGCGACGTTTGAGTTGGTGCGCCGGGCCGAGCATGTGTTTGTCGTGTGTACACCGGAGATTCCGGCGATGACATTGTCGCGAAGCCGGCTCGAAGAACTGCGACGGATCGAGATTCCGCGCAACCGTACGAGCCTGCTGCTGAACCGGTGGCACAAGAGTGATCCGAGCCCGGAAGAAGTATCGAAACTGGTGGGCCAGGAGATCTTCAAGGTGTTTCCGAATGATTATCCGGGTCTGCGCAGCGCGATCCTGAGCGGGAGGCCGGTGGCGGCCACCTCAAAGCTGGGTGGAGCGTTTACGGAGTTTGCGGGAGAGCTACTGGGGATCACGCGTAGCCAATCGAATTCCCTGACAGGAAAATTAAAATCTTTGTGGGGAATTAAAGAAACAGTTCATGCCAGCTAATTTTTGTTAAAGTTTTACCCAAACAATCCGAACTGCAATAGATAGGTTTTGGAAACTATGCAAGCCTGCACTCTAGAGCCGGAAATCGTCTGCATGACGCCCAGGTCGTTGGGCCAGGTGCTGGTTGTGGAAGACAACCTCGTCAACCAAAAGGTGAGCCGTGCCATGCTGCAGAAGCTTGGTTATCAGGTGGATATCGCCAACAACGGGCTTGAGGGTGTGGAAATGTGGGCGAACGGCAGCTACGATGCGATCATCATGGACTGCCAGATGCCGGTACTCGACGGATATTCGGCAACGGAACGGATCCGGCAGATGGAGAACGAGGTGGGGGCGGGGCGACGGATGCCGATTATTGCGCTGACGGCGCACTCGATGCCGTATGACAGGCAGAAGTGTCTTGATTCTGGCATGGATGACTACCTGGTGAAGCCGGTGGGCGTACAGGTGCTGGGGGCGACGCTCGAGAAATGGTTGCGTTCGGCGGTGGAAGCGATCCGCTAGGGAGCGGTGTGGGTGCCGGTGGGCGGCAGTTCCATGATCTTGATGTTGCGGAAGTGAATTTCCGCGCCCTCTGATTCCATGCAGAGGTAGCCTTTCTTGCGGGTCGACTTCGAGATCCCATTGACGAACTTTCCATTCACAGACAACTTGACCGTGCCATCGACGGCGACGACGTCGTAGGTGTTCCATTCGCCACGCGGCTTGCAGAGGTTTTCGATGGACTTGCTGCGCTCGCCGCGGGGGTTGTCGGGGATTGTCTTGACGCCACCGACACCGAAGAGCTCTCCATGCACGTAGGCGATGGGAGGAACGACGCCGTCGCGCGTATTGAGCTTGGGCCAATCGAGCTCGAGCATCTGGACCTCGACGCCATCCGGCAGGCGGGACTTTTCGTTGGGGACGGCGCTCGACCAGATGAAGACACCAGAATTGCCGCCCGGCTCGAGGTGCATCCATTCGACGTGGAGGAGGAAGTTCTCATATTCGCGATCGGTGCGCATGACGCCGATCGGCTTGCCCTTGCAGACGAGAAGGCCGTTCTTGACCGACCAGGTATCAGGCTCGGTATTGACGTTGACCCAGCCTTTGAGATTCTTGCCGTTGAACAGCGGGCGGTATTCGGGCAAGGAGGCGCCGACGGCAAGCAGGCCGATCAGGAGCGCGGAGGCGGGGATTAGGAGAGCCTTCATCCGTTTGATCGTATCCCAGTTGGAGGGACGTGGACGGCGGAAGATTCGCGAACGAAGCAGTAAAGGGAGATGCCGGCCGAGTGGGCCAGTTGGGCGGCGAGGGATGAGGCGGCGCCGAGCGTGGCGACGGCGGGCAGACCGGCAAGCGCTGCCTTCTGAATAATGTCGAAGCTCGAGCGGGAGCTCATGACGAGGATACGGTTTGAGAGCGGAAGCTCGTGGCGCGAGAGCGCGGCGCCGATCAACTTGTCGAGCGCGTTGTGGCGGCCAACGTCCTCATGGCAGGCAAGACAATTGCCGTCGAGATCGAAGAGCGCGGCGGCGTGAGTGCCGCCGGTGAGGGAGAATTCCTGCTGAGCGGCGGTGAGCAGGGTGGGCAGGCGTGAGAGAAGCGCGGGGGGAACGTCGAGGGGAGTGATGGGGTCGAGACGGGTGAGCAGACTTGCAATCTCGGCGCGGCCGCAGACGCCGCAACTCGAGGAGAGATGGGTGGCGCGAGCGGTGGGCTGGGGCAACAGGCCGGGGCGGAGAGTGATAGCAATTTCCTGCGAGGTGGGGTGGGCGGTGGGAACCAGCGAGAGGATGTCGGAGGCGGCCGTGATGAGGCCTTCGCTGAAGAGGAAGCCGGTGGTGAGTTGGGTGTCTTCGCCGGGGGTGCGCATGAGCGTGGCCAGGGGCTGGCCGTTGAGGATGAGCTGGAGCGGCTCTTCGATGCTGAGTTGATCGGTGGTGTGCGTGGGGCCGTTGGGGGTGAAACGGGTGACAGCAAAACGGCGGGGCATGTGAAAGGTGATTGTATCGGAACAAGTGTGGCGCGGGGTGCGTAGTGAGGTGGTATGACAGCGGGGCGCATGCTGGAGATGAGTGTACGGTCGTGGACCGTGGTGGCGGTGGCGGGGCAGATGATGTTTGCCCTGTATCTGGCGGTGCTGTATGGGGCCGCGATTGTTACGGGCAACTATGCGGCGTGGAACCGCGTAATGCCGCGCGGGTATGTGGCGGGGGATACGTTTGGGAACTGGACGGTAGGCACGCACGTAATGGGGGCGCTGGTGATACTGGTGGCGGGGGCGCTGCAGATTACGCCGTATGTGCGGCGGAGCTGGCCGGTGTTTCATCGCTGGCTGGGGCGGGCCTATATGGGGGTGGCGGTGGTGATGAGTGTGGGCGGGTTGTATCTATTGTGGGTGAAGGGGACGGTGGGAGATGTGTGGCAGCACCTGGGGACGACGTTGAACGCGTTGCTGATCCTGTGGTTTGCGGCGATGGCGCTGACGACGGCGCGGGCCAGGCAGTTTGCCGAGCACCGGCGGTGGGCGTTGCGGCTGTATCTGGTGGTGGCGGGAGTGTGGTTCTTTCGGGTGGGGTTGATGGCCTGGCTGCTGGTGTGGCGGGCGCCGGTGGGGTTTGACGCGAAGACGTTTACCGGGCCGTTGCTGACGGGGCTCGCGTTTGGGCAAACGCTAGTGCCGCTGGCAGTGCTCGAGCTTTATTTGAGGAGCAAGACGCCGGGGGCGCAGCGGGGTTTGGCAGTGGTGCTCGCGATGTTAACAGTGGTAACAGCGGTGGGGATTGTCGGGGCGACGATGGGGATGTGGCTGCCGCGGATGTAGGTTAGCGGGGGATCAGCTGAATCTTGCCGTCGGGGCCGCGGCCGATGGCGGCGAGGCGCTTGAGGTGTTTGGGCTTGAGGGAACGATCGAAGACCGCGACGCCACCGATCCAACCGATGAAGCCGGTGCCGCGCGAGGAGTGGATGACCCGACCAATGGTGAAGGGGCCGCCCGACTCGGGCGTGAAGAGATCGTGGGGGAAGTAGAAGGGATTGACGCGGAGAGCGAGGAGCGTGCGCTCGCCCGTGCGCGGGTCGACCGCTACTTTAGTGAACTTGTAGGTGAGGACTTCCCTGCCCCCGATTGTTTCGCGGCGGAGTGGTTTGCCCTCAGGGGGGCGATAGGTGCCTTCACGCCAGGCTTTGGCGGGCCACTGGAAGAAGGGGTGTTTATCGGGGTTGTCGATCCAGTAATCGGTCTCGATGCCGTCGATGGAACTGGTGACGGTGTCAGCCTTGTTATCGAAGCGGAGAGAGACGAGGGCCCAATCGGCGGTGAGCTTTTCGGGAGTGACGGAGATGTTGCGGGCGTACTTGTCGCCGAAGCTGGAGGCGCCGTTCTCGGACACATGAGCCGCCGAGGCGCCGTTGTTGGCGGCGAGACCGGCAAAGAGCGCGTACTGGCGCATGCCGCGTTCGACACGGGTGGCCTGCTTGGAATTGTGGGCGAGGTCGGTGCCCTCGTGCCAGATGCCGGCGATGGCGTGATTGCCCGCGGTGCGGCGGACCCATGCGACCAGAGTGACGGAACGACCGGGACCTTTGACGTCGATGGGAGAGTTGTGAAAGCGCGCGCGGGGCACGAGGAGGACGGGGCGGAAGTTGGGATCGGTCTCGGCGCGGAACTCGACGGCGTTACCGAAGGGGCCTTCGCCGAGCAGCGGGAAATCGGCCATGGTGGCGGGGCGGCCTTCGTTCCAGTAGTCGCGCACGTAGTTGACGGGATCGAGCGTCAGATCGACTTTGGAGCGGGAGGGTTGGTGAGCGGTGAAGCGATCACCGGAGGTTTCAACAAAGTCCCAGAAAGCGACGAGGCCCGGGATACGCTTTACAGCGTCGACCCGGGCCTGGCGATTTTCCTGCGCGGCCAGGAGAGCGGCCACGAGCAAAACGGAGACAAAGCGCATCAATATGATGCTACTTGTTTTTGGCGACAGCGAGACGTGCCTGAGCACGCTTGGAGGCGTTGAGCGCACGAGCAAGATCGAGATCCTGCTTCGGCGACAGCAGACGCTCGTTGGCGCGCTTAAGCGATTCTTCGGCGCGGCGAACATCGATGTCTTCGGGAGCTTCGCAAGCATCCACGAGAACGCGAACGGTGTTGCCGGAGATTTCGACCCACCCCTTGGCGACGGCGAGGACGTGACGCTTGCCATCCATGGTGTAGCTCAGCTCGCCGGCTTCGATCTCGCTGATGAGCGGAGCGTGGCCGGGGAGAAGGCCGAGCATGCCGTTGGCGCCAGGGATCTGGGCCTCGGAGGCATCGTTACGAACCACCAGCTTTTCAGGGGTGGCGACTTCAAGAAGAAACGTGGACACGGGGTTAGCCCTTCTTCAGCTTCTCCGCCTTTTCGACGGCTTCTTCAATGGTGCCGACCATGTAGAAGGCCTGTTCGGGCAGATCATCGTGCTTGCCGTCACAGATCTCGTTGAAGCCCTTGATGGTGTCTTCGAGCTTGACGTACTTGCCCTTGAGGCCGGTGAACTGTTCGCCGACGAAGAAGGGCTGCGAGAGGAAGCGCTGGATCTTGCGGGCGCGCGAGACGGTGAGCTTGTCATCTTCGCTCAATTCGTCGATACCGAGAATGGCGATGATGTCCTGGAGGTCCTTGTAGCGCTGCAGGATCTGCTTGACGCGCTGGGCGGTGGAGTAGTGCAGGTCACCGACGACGCGCGGATCGAGAATGCGCGAGGTGGAAGCGAGCGGATCGACGGCCGGGTAGATACCGAGGGCGGCGATTTCACGCGAGAGGTTGGTGGTGGCGTCCAAGTGGGTGAACGCGGTGGCCGGCGCGGGGTCGGTGTAGTCGTCGGCGGGCACGTAGATGGCCTGCACCGAGGTGATCGAACCCTTGCTGGTGGAGGTGATGCGTTCCTGGAGGCTACCCATTTCGCTGGCGAGGTTGGGCTGGTAACCCACGGCGCTGGGCATACGGCCAAGGAGGGCCGACACTTCAGAACCGGCCTGCGTGAAGCGGAACACGTTGTCGATGAACAGGAGCACGTCGGCGTTCTCTTCGTCGCGGAAGTATTCAGCGACCGTGAGGCCGGTGAGGGCGACGCGGAGGCGGGCGCCTGGGGGCTCGGTCATCTGGCCGTAGATCAGCGCGGCCTTGGACTTGGTGTAGTCGTTGGGATCGATAACGCCCGATTCCTGGAACTCGAGCCAGAGGTCGTTACCTTCGCGGGTACGTTCGCCGACGCCGGCGAACACCGAGAAGCCACCGTGCTTCATGGCGAGGTTGTTGATGAGTTCCATGATGATGACGGTCTTGCCGACGCCAGCGCCGCCGAACAGGCCGATCTTGCCACCACGGAGGTAGGGCTCGATGAGGTCGATGACTTTGATGCCGGTTTCGAACATCTGGAGTTCGGTGGACTGCTCGTCGAACTTGGGAGCGTCACGGTGGATGGAAGAGAACTTGGTGGCCTTGACTTCGCCCATTTCGTCAACGGGCTGGCCGATGACGTTGAGCACGCGGCCGAGGACTTCGCGGCCGACGGGCACGGTGACGGGCTTGCCGAGGGACTCGGCCTTCATGCCACGGACGAGACCTTCGGTGGGCTGCAGAGCGATGCAGCGCACGCGGCCTTCGCCGATGTGCTGGGCGACTTCGGCGATGATGTCGATCGGCGCCGGAGTATTGAAGCCTTCGGAAGTGATGCGGACAGCGGTGTAGATGTTGGGGATCTGCGCCTCAGGGAACTGGACGTCGACGGCGGGACCAGCGACCTGGATGATGTGACCAACGACTGTTTCGGCGGTAGTGGACATAGTTCAATAAACTCCGATTTAACCCAAAGCGGCGGCGCCGCTGACGATTTCGATGATTTCCTTGGTGATGCTGGCCTGGCGGACGCGATTGAGATGGAGCGTCAGGCCCTCAATAACGTCGGCCGCGTTGGTGCTGGCGGCGTCCATGGCAGTCATGCGCGCGGCGTGTTCGCTGGCGGCGCTTTCGAGCATGGCCCGGTAGATACCGGTTTCGACGTACTTCGGCAAAAGGGTGCCGAGCAACTGCGCGGGCGGCTGCTCGTAGATGTAATCCTTGGACTCTTCGCTGCTTTCGACAGCGATGGGCAGGAGCTTGGTGACGTTCAACTTCTGCGTCATTACGCTCTTGAATTCGTTGAAGATGAGGTAGACGGCGTCGATATCCTGAGCTTCGTACATGCCGACGACCTTGCGGGCAATGGCGGCGGCATCGGCAAAGCGGGCCTTGTCGACGACACCGAGGTGTTCGCCCGAGAAGGTGGCTTCGCGACGGGCAAAGTAATCACGACCCTTGCGACCGATGGCTTCGATGCGGATGTCGGCGCCTTTGTTGGCGTCGACAAACTGCTGGGCAGCCTTGGTGAGGTTGGAATTGAAAGCACCGGCAAGACCGCGATCGGAGGTGACGAGCACGAGCAGGATGCGCTTTTCCTCACGGACTTCGAGCAGGGGATGGCTGATGTCAGCACCACCGCTTTGCGCGGCGCCGGCCACGTCGGCGAGCATGCGGGTGTAGATTTCCGCATAGGGACGCGAGGCAAGCACGCGTTCCTGCGCACGACGCAGCTTGGCCGCGGCCACCATTTTCATGGCCTTGGTGATCTGCTGCGTGTTTTTGACCGACCGGATACGGCGGCGTAAGTCGATTAGGCTAGGCATGGCCGTGTGAGGTTACTTTTTGAGGTTCTCGGCACTGAAGCGATCTTTGATTTCCTTGATCGCCGCATTCATGGTCTTCTTGAGGTCGTCGGTGAGTTCCTTCTTCTCGCGGATCTCGGTGAGGATGGCGGGATAGCTGTTCTCGATCTGACGATAGAGTTCGGCTTCGAAGGCGCGGACCTTGTCGAGCGGCAGATCATCGAGGACGCCCGAGGTACCGGCGTAAACGATGAGAACCTGCTTTTCAACCGGGAGCGGCTGATACTGGGCCTGCTTGAGCACTTCGACGAGGCGGCTGCCGCGGGTAAGCTGCTGCTGGCTGGCCTTGTCGAGGTCGGAGCCGAACTGGGCGAAGGCGGCCAGGGCGCGGTACTGGGCGAGCTCAAGACGGAGCGAACCGGAGACCTGGCGCATGGCCTTGATCTGGGCCGAACCACCGACGCGGGACACGGAGATACCGACGTTGACGGCGGGACGGATGTTCGAGTTGAACAAGTCGGACTCGAGGAAGATCTGACCGTCGGTGATCGAGATCACGTTGGTCGGAATGTAGGCCGAGACGTCACCGGCCTGGGTTTCGATAAAGGGCAGCGCGGTGAGCGAACCACCACCGAGCTTGCTCGACAGCTTGGCGGCGCGCTCGAGGAGGCGCGAGTGGAGATAGAACACGTCGCCGGGGTAGGCTTCGCGGCCCGGGGGACGGCGGAGCAGCAGCGAGATTTCGCGGTAGGCGGCGGCGTGCTTGGACAAGTCGTCGTAGATGCAGAGGGCGTGGCCCGAGTTGTCACGGAAGAATTCGCCGATGGCGCAACCGGTGAACGGGGCGAGGTACTGCATCGGGGCCGGGTCAGAGGCGGTGGCGGCGACGACGATCGAGTATTCCATGGCGCCCTGGTCTTCGAGGGTCTTAACGACCTGAGCGACGGTGGAGCGCTTCTGACCGATGGCGACGTAGATGCAGATCATGTCGCCACCCTTCTGATTGATGATCGTGTCGAGGGCGATGGCGGTCTTACCGGTCTGACGGTCGCCGATGATGAGTTCGCGCTGGCCACGGCCGACGGGGATCATGGCGTCGATGCTCTTGATGCCGGTCTGCATGGGCTGCTTGACGGGCTGGCGATCGACGACGCCGGGGGCGAGACGTTCGACAGGATTGTAGGCTTCAGCGGCGATGGGGCCCTTGCCGTCGATGGGCTGACCGAGGGCGTTGACGACGCGACCGATCATGGCCTTGCCGACGGGGATCGACATGATGCGACCGGTGCGGCGGACTTCGTCGCCTTCCTTGATGGAGGTGAAGTCGCCGAGGAGCACGACACCGACCTGGTCTTCTTCAAGGTTGAGCGCGAGGCCGGAGACGCCAGCTTTGGGGAAGTCAACGAGTTCGCCGGCCATGACCTTTTCGAGGCCATAGATGCGGGCGATACCGTCGCCGACGCTGATTACCGAGCCTGTCTCTTCAACATTGACAGCCTGGTCGTAGTTTTCAATTTCCTGACGTAGAACGCGCGAGATTTCGTCTGCCCGGATTTGAGCCATAGTAAGTTTCGTTTCCTAAAGAATTATGCCGTAAGCCGGCTCTTCAACGCGGCGAGCTTGCCGCGGACTGAGCCATCGTAAACAGTGGAGCCAATGCGGGCGACGACGCCACCCAGCAGGGCCGGATCCCAATGAAATTCGCAAACCACCTTTTTGCCGGAGAGGCGGGACAGCTCAGCGGCAAGGGCCGCTTTTTGCTCGTCGTTCAGAGCGGCTGCAGTGGCCACTTCCGCGCGAGCGATGCCGCGGCGGGCATCGACGAATTCTTCCACCTTCTTGAGAAGGGTCGGCAGCAGCGAGGCGCGGCCGCGATCGATCACAACGTAGAGGAAGTTACGAACCGTGTTGCTGATCCCCGCTTCGACCGACAGCTTTTCGACCACCGCGCGCTTGCGGGGCCGGGAGACGGCCGGAGAGTTGAGGATGTGCTTCAAGTCAGAGGCGGCGCCGACGAGGGAATCGAAGGCGCGGAGCTGTTCCACCGCCTGCTCGGGACCGAGCGGGGCGTTGGGCGAAAAAAGGATATCAACGAAGGCAGTGGCGTAGCGGGCGGCAAGGGCTTCGGACATGGACTAGCGAGCCTCCTTCTTCTTGAGGTCGTTGAGGAAGGCCGAAACAAGGGCGCCCTGCGTGGCGGGATCGGTCTGGGAGGAGAGGCGAGCCTGGGCAAGCTCGAGAGCCTTCTCGACCGTGAAGGCGCGCAGTTCGGACTGGGCGGCCTGGGTGGTGCTTTCGATTTCAGCCTGACGGTGAGCGGCAACCTTCGCAAGCAGCGATTGGGTCTGGGCGGCGATACGCGCGCCTTCGCTTTCGCGCTCGGAGAGAGCCTTGTCGCGGATGCTCTTGATCTCGGCGTCGAAGTTGCTGAGCTTCGAGGTGAGCTGGGCGACCTTGGCCTCGGCAGCCTCGACGGTGGCCTTCGATTCCACGAGGTCCTTCGAGATGGCCGTAGCGCGGGCCTGGAGGGCCGGCATGAGGAACTTGGCAATCAGGTAACCGATGCCGACGGCGAGGATGCCAAAGTTGATCCACTTGGCGGTCATGTCGGGCTGGTGGTGCTCGCCACCTTCTTCAGCAGCGAAGGCGATGGCGGCTGTGAGCAGGAACCAAAACAACTTCATCGACATGACTAGTTCTTGCTCCCTTTGAGGATGCCCGAGACGATCTGGTCGGCGAGGGATTCTGCTTCGCGATTGAGGGTATCGCGGGCCGAGTCGATCTGGGCCGCGATGTCCTGCTTGGCGGCGGCAATTTGCAACTGGCTTTCTTCGCGGGCCTTGGCGACAGCAGCGGTCTGCTCATCGAGCAACTGACGGCGCCAGGCTTCCTGTTCCTGGTAGATTTCCGTTCGTGCGGCACGGAGGCGGGCGTCGTATTCGGCCACCTTGGCTTCAGCAGCCTGAAGGGCGGCGGCGGATTTCTCGCGAGCGCCTTGCGTCTCGGAATGACGCTGGGCCAGCACTTTTTCAAGTGGCTGGAAAAGTGTTGTCTTCAGGTACCAATGCAGAAGAACAACGACAAAGAATGTAGGCAGGGCCTGGATAAGGAGGGCTCCTGCGCTTTGGAGCATCTGTTCCATGAAATTTTTGTGCGTTTCGAACGGGGAAAGGCTCTGGGTGCAGCTATAGTGTGAGGCCTAACCGGAATTTATAAGCGTATCAGAGATACTGAAAAACTGCAAGAATTCCTGTTTAACAAGAATCCTTGCAGTCTGAGAGTTATTGGTACAAACCGGCGAGATCCCACTTGCCGATGACGTCTTTGGTGAGGTCACCGATTTTGTCCGAGCAAGAGTTGAAGTATTGCTTTGCTTTAGCCTCGTCAAACTTCGGATAACCCTGGCCCGGCTTGTAGAGAATAATGGAGCTTGGGAACGGGAAAGCAGCCCAGGCGCCGGGGGTGGCGCGGGGGCTGGCGAGCTTATCGGAATAGAGCTCTTTGCGAACGAGTTGCGGGTGGGTGGCCTGCACCATGGCGGTCTCATTCCAGCCGGCGTGGCCACCGTCTTCGCCGAAAACCTTGAGGGTAATGTCGTCGCAGAAGCTCCACCAGTTGATGATGAGAGTGCGGACTTTCTCGGTGCGGGCGACCTCTTCGCTGGCTTCAGTCAGCATCGCAGTATTTCCGCCGTGGCCATTGATAATAATGAGGTTTTTCGCGCCGTGGCGGGCAAAGCCGCGCAGCATGTCGATGACGAAGGCCTTGTAGACGGGCGGGCTGATGGTGATGCCGCCGGCGAAGGCTTCAAGCGAGCCGGTGATGCCGTAATTGAGCGTGGGGGCGACGAGGGCATTGAGCCCCGGGGCGAGCCGGCGGGCGATGGCGGTGGGGATGGTGCTGTCGGTGCCGTTGTGGGTGACGCCGTGAGCTTCGACCGTGCCGGTCGGGATCAGGATGGTTTTGATCTTTGAGGGGACGAGGTCGCGGTACTCCATCCAGTTCAGTTCGTCGACTTCGCGGGTGCGCGGAGCCTGGGCGAGGAGAGTGCTCGCGAGGGCGAGAGTGAAGAGCAACGGTTTCATGTAGGATTTACGATAACCGATGCCTGAGCGAAAACCGAATCTCCTTTTCTTGATCGCCGACGACCATGCAGGTTATGTGTTGGGAGCCCATGGCAACCGGGCGGCACGGACGCCGAACCTCGACCGACTGGCGAAGGAGGGGACGCGATTTGCGGCGAACTACTGTAACTCGCCCGTGTGCACGCCCTCGCGCCAGTCGATCCTGACGGGACTCTACCCGCCGGCGGCCGGCGTGACGCAGCTTACGACGCCACTCGATGAGAACCGGACAACGCTGGCTGACCTGCTACAGGCGGACGGATACCAAACGGCGGTATTCGGGAAAATGCATTTTAACCGTCCTGGAAAGAATGGGATGCATGGATTTTCTACAGCATTTACTGAAGATCGTGTAACGCAGGGGTGGCAAAAGGCGGTGGGGCGACCGAGGCCGCCCTGGAAGCCCTTTGTCGACCCGGCAGAAGTATGGCTAAACAGCGAGCGGAAGGCAATGCCGTTTCGCGACGAGGAGATGCGATCGAGCTGGCAGGTGGAGCAGGCCAAGCGGTGGATGAGCGAGCATCACCGTGAGGCGCCGTTTGCGCTGTGGGTGAGCATTCAGGAGCCGCATTCGCCGTTTGACTTCCCGCTGGAGGATCAGGAGGCGTACCGGCCGGAGCGATTTACAGTTCCTGAGATTGGACCTGAGGATCAATGGCAGATACCGTTGATTTTTCGAGGTTTAAGCCGAAAGCAAAAACAGGGTATTGCGGCGGCTTACTATACGAGCACACAATTTCTCGACCGGAACATGGGGCGGGTGCTACGGCATCTCGATGCGATTGGGCGGCGGGAGGACACGCTGGTGGTCTACATGGCGGACCACGGGTATTGCCTGGGACAGCATGGGCGGTTTGAGAAGCACTGCTTTTACGAGCCAGCGATGCACGTGCCGCTGATGTTCCGCCTGCCGGGGGTAATCCGGGCCGGGGAAACCGTGAAGCGGCGGACGGAATCGGTGGACGTGGCGCCCACGATTACACGGTTGCTGGGACTGAAGGAGCGCTTTGCGAAGACGCATGGGCGCGACCTTTGGCAATCTCCGGCAAGAGATGAGATTTTTAGCGTATATCTCGAGAATGAAGAGGCTTGCCTGATCTGGGAAAACTGGAAACTGATCTATACGACCGGCGCCCGGGAGCGGAAAGATGGTTATGTGACCGATAACCCGAAGCCGGGCAGAATCGTCAGGCTCTATGACCGGAAGCGAGATCCGGGAGAGTTTACCAACGTGGCGGCGAAGCATCCGGCACTGGTGGAAACTCTGGTGAGACGGCTGGAGACGAGGATGCAGGAAACGCACCCGGTGGCGGGAGTGACGCTTGATGAAGCGTTGCGGCCGCGAGACTAGTGCGGGATTTTTGCAACTTCTTTACGGCGAGAGTGTTGGAATGAGTGTGACGACGGTGGCAAGTCTGGAGCGCGACGCAGAGTTGATGCTGCGGGTGCGCGAAGGCGACGAGACCTCATTTGCCCTGCTGCTCGAAAAACACCGGAATACGGTGATCCACTTCCTTTTCCGCATGGTGCAAAACCGGGCGGTGGCGGAGGAGTTGGCGCAGGAAGTCTTTATGCGGGTATATCGTAGCCGGGAAACCTACGAGCCAACGGCAAAGTTCACAACCTGGTTATTTCGCATTACGACGCATCTGGCGCTGAACCATGTGCGCGACCGGCGGCGGGACAAACTGCACGATTCCATTGACGAGCCACAAGAGGATGGGATCAAACGGGAGTTGCCAACGCGGGACGCCAACATTGAGCAGCAGATGTTGCGCGAGGCGCGGCTGGCGGAAGTGAGAAAGGCGATTGAGGCCTTGCCGGACAAGCAGCGCAGCGCGGTGTTGATGCACAAGTATCAGGAGATGGATTACGCGCAAATTGCGGCGGTGCTTGAGTGTTCGGAATCAGCGGTGAAGAGCTTGCTGTTTCGCGCCTATGAGACGCTGCGATCGAGATTGAAGCACTTCAGCCCGGATGGAACGGGCGAAAAGGCCGGCTAAGGATGGGGCACGCTATGAACTGCAAACTGAGATCGGAAGAACGAGATGAGCTGGTGCTCGGCTATGCGGCCGGACTGCTCGAGGCGGAGGCGACCCAGCGTTTCAAGCTGCATCTGGACGGATGCGCGGAGTGCCGGGAGATGGTGCAGTTGCAGAGCCAGCTAGACGATTTCTTTGAGGACTGGCAGGCGCCCGCGGCAAGCGCGGACTTTGACAGCCGGTTGATGGCGCGGATTCGCGCCGAAGAGGCACGGCAGCTGCCGTGGTGGCGGCAGGTGTTTGCGATGCCGCTGGGATGGAAAGTGCTGGCGCCGGTGGCGATGGCGGCCGTGGCGATTATTCTGCTGGTGGGCAGAGGCGGGGAGGCAAACCTGCCGCAGCAAGCCGAGGCGATCGGGGTGGAGGATCTTGAGAAGGTGGAGCGGACCCTTGATGACATGGAGGCGCTGCAGGCGCTGCATCAGGTGGAAACCGTGGGTGGTGAAGCGGCCAAGGAGGAGATGTGAAGACGCAATTCGCCAGACTGGCGGGGATCTTTGTAGTGCTGGTGGGAGGCGCCCTCGCGCAGCCTACCCCCGGGGCGGCACTGATTGAGCGTCTGAACAAAATGACTCCGGCGCAGCGGCAGAAGGTGTTGTCGCGGATGCCGGCGGCGCGGCGGCAACTGCTCGAAGAGCGGATTGCGTCGTTTAACCGGATGGCGCCCGAAAAGCGCGACCAGATCCGGCGTGAGCTCGAGACATTCCAGCAGATGCCCCCAGAACGGCAGGCAGAAGTGCGGCGGACGCTGCGGGCGATTGCCGACCTGCCCGTGGAACGGCGTCAGGCGGTGCGGCGAGCGGTGCAGCAGTTGCGCAAGGACCCACCGGATGTCCAACAAAAGCGCATGGTATCAACGAGGTTCAACGAGCGATTCTCGGATGAGGAGCGCAAGCTGATCCGTGACGCGGTGACGCTGTTGCCCGGCCAGACGATCGAAGAACCTGTACATTGACATCTTTAAATAAATTTGAAAACCTTCTAGGCAACAGTCGTTCTAACCGATAACTGAGTGAGACCGTCCCAGATCGGCAGTATTTTCGGACATCGTGCTAGAAGATCCAACGAGTTACGAGGATCGGCTTCTCTGCTCACCCGTTGTCTTGCTTGAACGGGGGGCAGGCTTCCCTGTTGGGGGATGGAATGATGCCGCAGCCGCGCTCTGGCCTGACCTGAGCCGCGGTGAGGACTTGTTGCGCCGAATTCCACTCGACTGTGCGCGGACAGGCGAGGTGAAGTGTGGCAATGGGGGCCGCGTTTACCGCTACCAACTGAATCAGGTGGGCGACATACGGATGGTCGTGCTCGAAGACCAGACGGCACTCGTCCGGGCGCGGAAGGTATCGCGGCGTCTGGTGGAGATCGAGAGCGCGCTCGGAGCAGAGGGCAGCGAGGCGCGAGCCATCGAGGCGCTGGTGCTGCTGGGCATGGAGATCACGGGAGCGGGCTGGGGAGCGCTGATCGGGCTTGAGCCGGAAGTGCATATCGTGGCGCGGCAGGGGGATCCGGGGGATTGCCAGTGGGCCCAACTCGTAAAGCAACTGCGGCAAACCTATGTGGGCAGCGGGCGGATCGGTGTGCCAGTCCGGAGCGAGGGGCGAGTGGTGGCCGTTGTGGGGCTCGGCGGAGGGACGCTCGAGGCAGATGCTGACGTGTTGGCGCAGGTGGAAACGCTGGCCATACGGATTGCGGCTTATGCAAAGCGCCTGCAGCAGCAAATGGGCCGGGCGCGCATCGAATTCAAGACGGAAGACTTTGCCCGGCAGGAGCAGCACTACCATCTGATCTGTGATCTCGCTGGAAAGCTGGTGGAGGTGAACCCGGCATTCCGGCGGCTGGTGGGACTGGGGGCAGAGCAAGAGCTGGCGATGACGTTTATCGACCAGGTACATCCCGATGACCGGGCGATGACGCTGGTGGAATTTGAGGCGCCCGGCGTAAAGTCGGACCCGCGCTTTTGCACGCGATTCCTGAGCGCGGACGGAAGCTACCAGTGGGTGCAGTGGCTGGGGCCGACCGTGTTTCTCGAGGGCCGCCTGCTGATGCTGACGGGGATCAATCTGACGGTGTCGGCCAAGACTTACCAGAAGCTCAACATTCTGGCCGGCGTGGCGCGGCGGACCAACAACGCGATCGTACTGACAAATGCGGGCGGGACCATCGAGTGGGTGAACGAGGGCTTTACCCGCATGACGGGATACCTGCCGCATGAGGTGATGGGCAAGCGGCCATCGATGCTGCAAGGGCCGGGCACGGACGCCAACACGAAGCGCTACATGACGCAGCGGCTGGCCGATGGCGAGGGATTCCATGTCGAGGTGCTGAACTACCGGCGCGATGGGCAGCCTTACTGGGCCGAGGTAGAGGTACAGCCGGTGCATGACGCGCAGGGAGCGCTGACGCATTACATGGCGATCGAGCTCGACATCACCGAGCGCAAGGAGACCGAGCGACGGCTGCGCGACAGCGAGCGGCTGCTGCAGGATGCCTCAGCGATGGCGCAGGTGGGGGCGTGGGAGTTTGACCCGGAGACGAGCGCCATCCGCTGGAGCGAAGAGGTGTGCCGGATCCATGAAGTGCCGGTGGGCTATTCGCCTTCGCTCGAGGAGGGCAAGTCGTTTTATCCGCCCGGTGCGCGACAAACGATCGAGGCGCTGCTGCGGCGGGCGATCAAGACGGGGCTGCACTGGGATATTGAAGTGCCGCTGGTGACGGCGCGTGGCACCGAGGTGTATGTGAGGGTGATCGGGCGACCGGAGTTCCATGACGGCAAGTGTGTGCGCGTGGTGGGGTGCATCCAGGATGTGACGGAGCGCCGGCAGCAGGATGAGATTATCCGGCGCAGCGAGTCTCGCAACCGGGCGTTGCTGGCGGCCTTGCCGGATTACCTGATGCAGGTGGATGAGAAGGGCGTGGTGGTGGACTTTCATGATTCGGATGCGGGGATTCCGAATTTTCCGCTGCGCTATGCCGTGGGCCGGCCCTTGCGGGAGTTTCTGACGCCGGAATTGTGGCACAAGTTTGAGACAGCGTTTGACACGGTGGGGATTGAAGGCTCGATCGGGGTGATCTACTACGACATCGAGATCAACCAGATGCCGTATGCGTTTGAGGCGCGGGTATCGCGGACGCAACTGGGCGATTTTCTGGTGTTGATCCGGGACATCACCGAGCGGCGACATGCCGAGGCGGCAATCCGCAGCTACGTTGGCAGCCTTGAGGCGGCGCGCATTGAGCTCGACAACGCGCGGCAGAAAGCAGAGTTGGCCAACCAGGCAAAGACGCAGTTTCTCGCGGTGATGAGCCATGAGATCCGCACGCCGCTGAACGCGATCATCGGCATGTCACGACTGATGCTCGACACGCCGCTTGATGCCGAGCAGCGCGACATGAGCGAGACGGTGATGCGCTCGGGCGAGGCGCTGCTTGAGATCATCAACGACATTCTGGATTTCTCCAAGATCGAGGCGGGCAAGACGGAGCTTGAGGCGATTGAGTTTGACCTGGAGCGGATCTTTGAGGATGTAATCGACATGCTGGAGCCGCGCGCCCGTGAGCGGGGGATCGACCTGTTGTACTGGTTTGATCCGGCGGCGCCGCGCGGGGTGAGGGGTGATCCGGGACGGTTGCGGCAGATGGCGCTAAACCTGGTGAGCAACGCAATCAAGTTTACGCAAGCGGGCTATGTATTGTTGCGCGTGCTGCCCGGCAAGGCGGGGTTTGTACGAGTTGAGGTGGAAGACACCGGCATCGGCATCGAGAAGGACAAGGTAGGGCTGCTGTTCCAGCGCTTCTCGCAGGCGGATTCGTCGACCACACGGCGCTTTGGCGGCACGGGGCTGGGTCTGGCGCTGGTGCGCGAGTTGTCGCAACTGATGGGCGGCATGGCGGGAGTGGAGAGCGAGTTTGGCAAGGGGAGCACGTTCTGGTTTGAGGTGAAGCTGGTGGGCAAGCCGCAAGAATTGCCACCGCTGGTGGCCGTGCCGGCTGTTGAGTTGATTGAAGGCGATGCGGCGTCGCCATCGTTTGCCCGGATCCGCAAGGAGTATGAGCGGTGCTTCCCTGCCCTCGATGGCGGCACGATCCGGTTGAGCGCGGCGCAACTGCCGAAGCCACTGACGACGAGCTTCTTTCTCGATCGCGTGATTGAACGCAATCTCGATGCGCGACCGACGGAGGCGCGGGTGAAGCCGTTGTTTGAGGGCACCCGGATCCTGCTGGTGGAAGACAATCTGATCAACCAGAAGGTGGGGGTGAGGTTGCTCGAGAAGCTGGGATGTCGCGTGGATCTGGCGGCGAACGGGTTTGAAGCCGTGCAGATGGCGGGGCAGTTGCCGTATGACCTGATCTTTATGGATTGCCAAATGCCGGAGATGGATGGATTCCAGGCGTCGCGGCAGATTCGCTCGCTGGGCGGGGCGCTGAAGAAGGTGGGAATTGTGGCGCTGACGGCCGCGGCAACGCCAGAAGACCGGCAGCGGTGTTTCGAGGCGGGCATGAACGATTACCTGAGCAAGCCGGTAAGCCTCGACCGGTTATCGGCCGCAATTGCCCGTTGGACGGGCAAGGGAGAAGCCGAGCCCGCTATCGCCGAAATTGTGTCATGATACCGGGCAACGATGCCCACCAGACGTTTGATCGTGAGGTCTGCCCTGCTCGCGAGCGTTGGCGCTACCATGAACACCCTGGCACAGAACTCACGCCCTCAATTTGTAATTGATACGACGAACTTCCCTACCCTTGGCAAGGTCCATCGCTATGAAACCGCGATGAACGATCTGGTGCCGAAAGAGGCGGCGATCGAGGTGATCGCCTCGGGATTTGAATGGACTGAAGGCCCGGTGTGGGTGAAAGATGGCGGGTATCTGCTGTTCAGCGATATTCCGCGCAATGCCGTTTTCCGCTGGCAGGAAGGCAAGGGGGCCAGCATTTATCTGCAGCCATCTGGCTTTACCGGCGCGGGGGCTTACGGCAAGGAACCGGGATCGAACGGCTTGACACTCGATGCCGGTGGACAGCTGGTGAGCTGTGAACACGGCGACCGGCGGCTGAGCGTGCTGACGCGTGATGGCGGCAAGCGGACGCTGGTGGACAACTACCAGGGCAAGCGACTCAATAGCCCGAATGATTGTGTGTACAAGTCGAATGGAGATTTGTACTTTACTGACCCGCCGTACGGGCTGCCGGGCAATTATGGCGACCCGCGACGCGAGCTCGATTTCTGCGGGGTGTACCGGCTGGGCAAAGACGGTGCGTTAACACTGTTAACCAAAGAGCTGTCACGGCCGAACGGATTGGCATTCAGCCCCGATGAGAAGACGTTGTATGTAGCGAACTCAGACCCCGAGCGCGCGATCTGGATGGCGTATGCAATGAAGGATGATGGCACGCTGGGGCCGGGCAAGGTGTTCTACGACGTGACGGCCAATGCGGGCAAGTTGCCGGGGCTGCCGGATGGGTTGAAGGTGGATGTGAATGGCAATCTGTTTGCGACCGGGCCGGGCGGGGTGAGTGTATTCAGCCCCGAGGGCACACTGCTCGGACGCATCGAGACGGGACAGGCGACGGCAAACTGCGCGTGGGGTGGTGATGGAAGCACCCTCTACATTTGTGCTGACATGTATTTGTGCCGTATACAAACCGCCACACGAGGAAGATTGCTCTAGCACTGTTGTGCTGCTGGGGCTTGAGCGCGCAAACGTTCTCAAGCCGCTATGAAGAGATTCGCGACAAGGCGACGCCGAGGCAGCTCTATGCCTTTCTGCAGACGATGCCCAAGGGCGGCGATCTGCATCACCATGCGACGTTGAGCTTCTATGCGCACAACGTGCTGCCGGCGGCGATCGAGATCCAGAAGCTCGGGTATCGCTACTACACGCGAACGACGTTTGGCGCCTGTGACGACAACGAGAACGGGCCGGTGGTGATCTACGCGAACATCAGCAAGGCGAGCTATGAGAAGCTGTCGAACTGCCGGAAGAAGGATTACACCCCGCTCGATCAGTTGAACGCCGAGCAGAAGCGAGCCTGGCACTCGGCACACATCCTCGATGAGACGGGCGAGAATCGCAATGAGTTCTTTGAGGAGATCGTCAACCGGCTCACGCCCCTGGCGCGGAATCCGCATCTGTTTGCCGAATTGTTTGCGCAGAATCTGAAGCTGTTTGCCGCCGAAGGCGTGCGTTATGTGGAGGCGCAGTGGGGGCCGTTTTTGAATGAGAAGCCTGATGGCACGCAGTACACGCCAGACGAGGCGATCGCGATCGTGAAGAAGCGACTGGCCGAGCCGGATGTGGCGTCGACCGGGATCCAGTACAAGTTTCAGGTGACGATCATCCGCTTTCGCGCCGATGTGGAGCAGCAGGTGCTGAACCTGCATCTGTTTGTGGACCGGCACCGCGACATGTTTGTGGGTATCAACGCGGCGGGCCGCGAGGATAACGACAAGGGACATGCGCTGCGGATGCTGAATGCGTTTCGCGAGGCGCGGCGCAAGACGGGCAACATCAACCTGAGCATTCACGCGGGCGAGAAGGATTCGCCGGGCCCCGAGGTGCGCAACACGCTGCTGCTGGGGGCGACGCGCATCGGCCATGGCGTCAATCTGATCGATGACCCGGACACGATGCTGCTCATGCGGCACAACCGGTATCTGGTGGAGATCAATCTGGTGTCGAACCGGGTGCTCGATTACGTGCCTGATTTGAGCAAGCACCCCTTTCCCGAATATCTGCGCTTTGGCATCCCGGTGTGCCTGAATACGGATGATCGCGGCAGTTGGGATTCGAACATGACGGACGAATACATGCACGCGGTGCAGTTGTTCCGGCTGACGTGGCGCGAAATGGTGGAGATGGCGCGCAACAGCATTCGCTACTCTTTTGCGCCGGAGGAAATGAAGGCGGCCATGATGGAGAGCTATGAGCGCGATCTGGCGGCATTTGAGAAGCGCATGAATCGTGAGGACTGGGCCGCCGAGCTGGAGAAGATCAAGCCCGAGGTGAGCGGCTATGCGCGGCGCCACCTCGGGCAATAGAGCTAAAGGCCGGCGAGCTTGAGAGATTCACGGATCAGGATGTCCGCCGTCTGCTCACCGAGGGAGACGCGCGAGACATAGCGATAGGTGGGGAAGCTCTGGAAGTCGACTGCCGAGAGGATATAGCCAAAGGCGTCGTTGGTGAGGCCGAACAGGAAGGCGTGTTCGGTCTTGAGCTTGCGCTTGAGATAGAAGCCGATGTTGGGCAGCGCCTCGCCCGGGATGGTGAGAATGCGAGCGGGGCCGATCTCGAGGTAGTTGATCTGGGTGGTGATAGTGCGATCAGCGCCATGCGGATATTTGAGCGGTGAGTGCTGGACGACCTGCCAGAGCTCTTCGCTCTCGACGGGGAACGTGACGTTGGCCGCGCGGACGACAAGGCGGGGCTGAGGCTGCCAGGGAGCAGGGGCGGCGATACGCAGCGCTTCACTCGCAAGCAGGCCGCCAATGCGTTCACACTCGGCCCAGGAGCGGGAATCAGTCCACAAAGCGCGAGCCGCATCGCGCGGCGGCTGATCGAGGTTGCGATTGTCGGCGGTGACCATGCCGCCCTGTGCGCCATTCATGAACAGGGCCATGCCGCCTGCGGCGGCTTCGATGCGATCGCATAACGGGCCGACCATATCGGGGCTGAGAATGCCCTGATTGTTGCCGATGACTTCAGGATGGATGGCGTAATTGACGAGGGTGGCGATGGGAGCGCCAGTGGTGGCGCGCAAGGCGATCACGCCGACGCGACGGTCGTAAAGATCAGGGGCGTAATAGTTGTAGGCGATGCGGCCTTTGGCCTCGCCGGTGGCCACTTTGAGCTCTGCGGCAGTGAGCTTGTCGATGGCCTCGTTGAGCGCGGCGGCCGCCTGTTCGACGACAAGATCGAGATAGGGCAGCGAAGCGGTGTGGCCGCCCTTGCCGTCAGGGAAAGCATACGCGTCGGGAGCACTGTGGGTATGCGTGGCGCCAATCAGGATCTGGGCACCCGGGATGCGCGGCACCCGTTGGCGAATGCGGTTGCCCAACACGGAAGGAAAGCCGATGAGGTCGACGCTGATGATGCCCGTGATGGCCCCGCCGGAGCGCAGCGCGATGGCGCGGGCATAGAGGTCGCCCATTTTGCGTGTGACCGGGGCGGGCATGCCCATGCCTCCGCTGACGGGGAGCAGCGGATCGGGAGTGATCTTGCGCTTACCGGCGCCCGCCTCAAAAGAAGTTTGACCGAGGGCCCCCGCGGCAGCCCCAAGCAGTGATAAAACAGTGCGACGATGCATCGAAGGCATCTTAGCGAACTCGCTTTCTACGTCAAGCGAGAAATCCGGATTTGAGAGAGAATTTAAGATTAGCTTCAAGAAAGCTCACGATCCCATGGCAAAAATCAAAGTAAAAAACCCCGTCGTCGAGATGGACGGCGATGAGATGACACGCATTATCTGGCAGCAAATCCGCGAGCGGTTGATCCTGCCCTATCTCGATATCGACCTTAAATACTATGATCTCGGGATCCAGAAGCGTGATGAGACGAACGATCAGATTACGATCGATTCGGCGAATGCAACCAAACAGTATGGCGTTGCGGTGAAGTGCGCGACGATCACGCCGGATGAAGCACGCGTGAAAGAGTTTGGCCTGAAGCAGATGTGGAAGAGCCCGAATGGGACGATCCGCAACATCCTGGATGGGACGATTTTCCGTGAGCCGATTATCTGCCGCAATGTGCCGCGGCTGGTGAGCCATTGGGACACGCCAGTAGTGGTGGCGCGCCATGGGTTTGGCGACCAGTATCGCGCGCAGGACTTTCAGTTTCCCGGCGCTGGTTCGCTGAAGCTGGTGTTCACGCCGGCTGATGGTGGTGAGCCGATCGAACGCGAAATCATCAAGGCGCCGAGCGCTGGTGTCGCGCTCGGCATGTTTAACCTCGACAACTCGATCGCGGGCTTTGCGCGCGCCTGCTTTACCTATGCGCTGGATCGCTCATACCCGGTGTACCTGTCGTCGAAGAACACGATTCTCAAGGTGTACGATGGCCGGTTCAAGAACCTGTTCCAGGAGATTTACGACAGCGAGTTCAAGGCGAAGTTTGAAGCCAAGGGCCTGACGTATGAGCACCGCCTGATTGATGACATGGTGGCGTCGAACCTGAAGTGGAGCGGCGGCTATTTGTGGGCCTGCAAGAACTATGATGGCGACGTGCAGTCGGACACGGTGGCGCAGGGCTATGGCTCACTGGGCCTGATGACGTCGGTGCTGATGTCGCCGGATGGCAACACGGTGGAAGCCGAAGCGGCCCACGGCACGGTGACGCGGCACTACCGCATGCACCAGCAGGGCAAGCCGACCTCGACCAACCCGATCGCCTCGATCTTTGCCTGGACGCGTGGTTTGCAGTATCGCGGCAAGATGGACGGCACGCCGGACGTGGTGGCTTTTGCGCAGACGCTCGAGAAGGTATGTATCGACGTGGTGGAATCGGGCCGCATGACGAAGGATCTGGCGATTCTGATCCGCGCGGATCATCCGTATCTGACGACGGAAGACTTCCTGACGGCGATCGACGAAGAGCTGAAGAAGCAACTGGCATAATGCGCGGCCGGGCGCAATGGATCGCGACGGTAGTCGTGGTGATTGCGCTCGGGCTGGCATCGCGGCGATGGCCGCAGGGGTGGCGTCTATGGGACAAGTATCTTGGTGACGCGCTCTACGCGGTGATGATCTACGCGATGGTGCGACTGGTAGTGAACTGGCCGGCAAGACAGCTGGCAATGGCCTCGATGGTGGTGATGACCGCTATCGAGGCTTTTCAATTGACAGGGGTGCCGGCGCGACTGGGATTGTGGGGCAGGTTACTCGGGACGACGTTTGCGTGGGCGGACCTGGCCGCGTATGCTGTGGGGATCTTGTGCATCGCGTGGTGGGATCGTGAACGGAGCTGGTGATGGACGCCTGAGGTGGCGGGCGAGTCTGCTGTTGCTGGTGGCTGGCGTGGCGGCTTATGCGTATGAGTGCTGGACGGGAGCGGGGCTTACCGGCTGGCTGATGGTGTGGGACATCGAATGGCGAGGCGCAACGACAGCGGGCTTGTGGGGCACGGTGACGTTCTTTCTGTACATCGGGGTGCCACTGGTGTTGGCGGGACTATATGCACCGCAAGGCAAGTGGAAGCCGGGGCCATGGTGGGGGCTGATTGCGGGCTTTGGCGCGGTGACGCTGGGTATTTTGGGGCTGGCGGGGTTTGCTTACTGGATGGGGCATAAGGGGCCGAGCCTTGAGGCAACTCCGGTGGCGTGGAATGTAGCAGAGGAGCGGACGCCGACAACGGGCATGACAGCGTTGAACGGGTTTGTGCAGATGGGAAGCGCGCTGCGCTATCGCGAATCGTGGAGCCTGAGCGAGGGGGCGAGAGGCGTGGATCTGCGGGTGTTGGCGCCGGTAACGGCATATGGGTGGCGGCAGGACCAGCCGGTGCGCTACTGGGTGTTTGTGCATGATCAGAAGCGGCGCCAGATCGGGCCGCTTGAGGGCTTGCTGTTGCAGGAGAGCTTGCCTCACTACCAGCGGGCCCTGCTAGAGCGACGAGGGGTGAGATTTGCCGAGCCGTACTTTGTGCTGTACCCGAATGCGTATCTGGCCAGCCGCGGCAATTGGGATGCGCTGGCGACGATGGCGGGGCTTGTGGGTTTAGTGCTGCTGGTGGTGTGGATCGTGATGGCGGTACCGACGATACGCGAGAACTTGAGCAGGCGCGGCGGGATGTGAAATCATGCGGGCATGAGATCGATATTGCTATTGAGCATTGCCAGTGTTGCCCTGTTTGGCCAGACGGCGAGACCACCGCAACAACCCGAGGGGTTGCGGCAGGCGATTGCGCTCGATGTCGCCGGTGAGTACGCCGAGGCACGCAAGCTGATCAACGCCGAGATTGAGAAAGCCGCCACGCCGCAAGCGAAGGCCAATGCGCAACGCACGATGGCGATGTCGTACGCCTTTGAGCGCAACTGCGCCAAGGCGATCGAGTACGAAGAGAAGGTGATCGCCTTCTGGGTGACGCGCGAGCAGGAGGAGCCGAAGAACGCTTACTACCAACAAGGCGAGATGGCAAATGAAGCGGCGCGTGTTTGCATCGATGCGGGCGATCTGGCGATGGCCGAGAAGTGGTACCGCAAGGGTACGCAATTGGGATTGCGCGAGCCGGAGATCAGCGCGGATCGCAAGGCGCTGTGGCAGTTCCGGCTCGATCATGCGCTGGCGCGCATTGCAGCGCGGCATGGCAACAAGGCACTCGCCGAAAAGCATGTTGCCGCCGCGCGCGTGGCGCTCGATCAGATGACAGATCTCAAGAAGCAGCAGGAAGTGTTCTTCCCCTACCTGACCGGATATGTGGCCCTTTATCTGGGCGATGCGACGAAGGCGCTGGCCGACTTTGAAAAGGCGAATCAGAACGACCTGTTTATCCAGTGTCTGAAGGCCGACGCGCTCGAGAAGCTGAAGCGCAATGATGAGGCGCGAGAGATCTACAAGAAGATCGCGGCCAGCGCGCGCGGGCACAATCCGCCGGCGGCGTATGCGATTCCGCTGGCGCGCAAAAAATCGAGCTAGCTTGCGTCGCGGATCACGCGGCAGGTGTCGTCTTCGACGGAGACCTGGCCGATCGAGTCGCGAGACTGGTTGACGAAACCGGACAGAAAATCCACAAGGCGGGCGACATCGCTGAAATTGGTGGCAATGCCAAGAGAAGCGCGAATGGCGCCCGCGCTTTTGTTGGTGCGGCGATCATCCATGAGACGCACGAAGTTGGGCAGGTTGAGCTCACGGCCGAGTGAGAGGCCAAGGGAGATCTCGTCGTCGGTAAGGCGCTCGGCGGCCTCGTTGGCGCCGGGATTGCAGAAGCAGCCGGTGCGGAGGGAGATGCCGGCATTGCCGGCGAGTTCTTCAATGCGGCGGTAGTCGATGCGGGCGCCGGTGGGGTCGTAGAGATTGAACGTGATGGTACCGCCGCGTGAGGTGTTATCAGCGGGACCATGGAGGCTGACGAGGGGGCGGCCTGTGGAATGTCTCAGGGTTGTGAGTTGGCCGAGCAGCCAGCCGGTGAGACAACGGACGCGAGTCTGAATCGTGTCGATGCCAATCCGGCGGATGTGCTCAAGACCGATCTCGACGGCGGGGATGGAGAGGTAGTTGATGGTGCCATCTTCGAAGGCGGCTTCGCCTTCTGACAGGATGTGGCACTGCTGCTGGACGGTGGTGAAGTTGACCGTGCCGCCGGCAAACCACGGGCGCTTGAGCACACCGATGGACTGCTTGTTGATGAGCAGCGCGCCGACACCAGCCGGGTAGCCAAACATCTTGTAGAAAGAGACCGAAACAAAATCGGGAGAGATTGTTTTGAGGTCGAGGCGGTTGGTGGGCACATAGGCCGCCGCGTCGAGCAGGACACGCCAACCAAGAGACTTGGCGCGGGCGACCCAGTCGAGCGGGTGCTTGACGCCGGAATAATTGCTCTGCGCCGGGAAGGCGAAGAGGCTGTTGGCGGTGGGGGCGGCGAGGTTGGACTCGAGGGCGGTAGCGTCAATGCGGAGGTCGGGATGGGTGAGGGGAGAATAGGTGACGCTGGCGCCGGCAGCGGCGGCAAATTCGCGGATGCCGTTGACGGAATTGTGATTGTCGAAGGTGGCGACGAAACGACTGGCGGCCGTGAAGGGAAACGATTCGCCGATCAGCTTGAGGGCGCCCGAGGCGTTGGGGGTGAAGACGAGGTAGTAGTTGTCGCGGGCGTTGAAGTAATCGAGTACGACGCGGCGGGTGCGCTCGACGTGATCGGTCATGGCCAGAGAAGTGGGGTTGGCCGAATGGGGATTGCCAAAGATGCCGCCGGCAAGCATGGTGGTGTGGGCCATGATCTGCGACTGGGCGTAGAGGGAAGCGCCCGTGTAATCGAGGTAGACATGATTGGCCGCATCGAGGCGAGCGTAGTCGGTGGCGCGGAGATCGTCGAGAATGCGGGTCGAGGGGTAATCGGGGTTGGCTTCGAGAAATGCGACGAAGCGGGAATCAGCGTTCACACTTTCAGTATCGATCAGTGATATGAAGGTTGCGCTATGCAACGGAGAACCTTGTTGGGTGGAATGATGGCGGCGCCGCTCGGAGCGGCCGCCCGCGTGGAACGAAAGGCGGGCAGCCATCTGAAGCTGGCGTTGAATGCCTACTCGTTTAACAAGCCGCTGCTGGCGGGCACGATGACGCTCGAAGATGTGATCGACTTCTGCGCGGCGAACGACCTTGAGGGCGTGGACCTGACGGGATACTACTTCACCGGCTACCCGCAGGTGCCGAGCGATGAGCGGATCTTCGCGATCAAGCGGCGCGCCTGGATGAATGGCGTGACGATTGGTGGGACGGGAGTGCGCAATGACTTCGCGTTGGCCGACCCGGCGGCAAGAGCGGCGCAGATCCGGCTGGTGAAGGAATGGGTGGATGTGTGTGTGAAGCTCGGTGGCAATATGGTGCGGGTATTCTCAGGCCGCGAGCGGCCGCAGGGCAAGACGTTTGATGAGGTACTCGACTACATGGCGTCAGCGTTTGCCGACTGTGCAGCGTACGCGGCCAAGCGGGGCGTGCTGCTCGGCCTGCAGCATCATGATGACTTTCTGAAGACGGCGGATGAGACGATTCGCCTGGTGGAGCGGGTGGGCAGCGAGTGGTTTACCGTGATCCTCGATGTGGGCAGCCTGCGGCAAGGAGATCCGTATGCCGAGATCGAGAAGTTGCTGCCTTATGCGAGCAACTGGCAGGTGAAGGAGCACGTCTGGTACGGGACGAAAAAGGTGGAGATTGACCTCGCGCGGTTGCACAAGATCATCACGAAGGTGGGCTACCGCGGGTTTGTCCCGATCGAGGCGCTGGCAGTGGGGGATGGGGATGCAAAGGTGGCGGTGAAGGCCTTTCTCGACCGGGTGAGAAAGGCCTTCGGCCAGAGTTAGTTGCCGGTGTTGAAGTCGCGCTCGACCTTGTTGTTGGGGTCGGTGTTGGTGGGGTGGTCGCGCCAGATCCAGCGCATGATCTCGGGAAAGATCGCGCCACCGTGCTTGGAGCTGTGGCGGCCGATGCCGAAGGTGTAGGTAAAGTCGTAGCCCTTGGCGATGAGCGCGTCTTTGAGGCGATTGTTCTGCAGGTACCAATCCCAGGTGGGGTCGTAATCGCCGTTGCGACGGACGCCGCGATTGTCGTTGCGACCGTCCTGCATGAAGACGCGCAGGGGTTTCTTCTCGCTCTTGGCGACGATGTCGGCATACTGGTGGCCACCACGAATGTTGGTGAAGCTGCCGATGAAGCTGATGACCTTGCGGAAGTGATTGGGACGCTGCCAGGCGACGGTAAAGGCGGCAATCGCCCCCGATGAGGCGCCACCGATGGCGTGGTCGTTGGGGTCCTTTGAGATGTTGAAGTCTTTGGCGAGGGCGGGCAGGAGTTCGTCAACGATGACGCGAGCGTACTTGTCATCAAGCGCGTTGTATTCCTGCGGACGATTGGTGGTGCGGTCGCCCCATTCTTTGGCATTCGGCTCAGGCTGCTCGGGGGTGCGGCCGGGGTTGATGAAGACGGTGACCATGACGGGGATCTCGCGGCGGAAGGTGAGATTGTCGATGACGTTGGTGGCGCGGACGTCGCCATCAGGGTTCATGAAGGCATGGCCGTCCTGGAAGATGGTGAGGCAGGCGGGCTTCTTCGAGTCGTACTGCGCGGGGGTGTAGACCCAGTAGGTGTGCTGCGTGCCCGGGTAAGCCTGGCTGGGCAAGGTAAAGGGGCCATGGAGCTTGCCGGTGGGGACGCCTTCGATCTTCAAGGAATCGGGGCCGAGCTTGTAGAAGCGATCGGGGTCTGATTCCGGTGACGGCGGCTGGGCACAGGCAATGACACAACTGAGGGCCAAAAGGGATGCGAATCTCATAGCGGTGAGCGCATCATATCGCGGATGATGAGGGTATGTTGAGCACTGCAATGCTGGCCGTGGGGCTGCTGGTGGCACAGGATCATCATCACCATGATGTCGACAAGCGGGGCGACCATGTGATGGGTTTCGCGCACGACAAAACGACGCATCACTTTCGCCTGTTTGGCGATGGCGGGGCCATCGAGGTGACGGCAAATGCCGCCAGCGACACGGCCAACCGTGACAAGATCCGCATGCATCTCGGGCATATCGCGAAGAAGTTTGCGGCTGGTGACTTTGCCGCGCCGATGTTGATCCACAACACGAAGGTGCCGGGGACGACGGTGATGACGGCAAAGAAAGCGGCGATTGAATACCGCTACGAAGATCTGCCGCAGGGCGGGCGGGTGAAAATCAAAACCGCCGACAAGCAGGCGCTCGCGGCGGTTCATGAGTTTCTACGATTTCAGATCAGCGATCACCGCACGGGCGATAGCGGCAAAGTAGAGTAGGCTACCACTGCATCAGGAAGCCGGCCCAGGTGAGGCCAGCGCCAAAGCCGAGCACAAGCACGCGATGGCCCTGCTCGAAGACGCCCTGGTTCATACCAGCGGCCAGTGCGAGCGGGATGGAAGCGGCGACGGTATTGCCCACACCGTGGATATTGGAAATCCAGCGGTCAGGAGCGATACCACTGCGCTCGATGAGCGCCTGGATGATGCGGCGGTTGGCCTGATGGACGATGACCCAGTCGACGTCACCGACAGAAAGCTTGGCCTGCTCGATCAGCGAAGCAATGGCTTCGGAACCCTTCTCGACCGCAAAGCGGAAGAGGTTGCGGCCGTCCATGCTGACGGTGAGTTCGTTTTCTGAATCCGTAACCGAGGTAAGCGGCAGCGCGCTGCCACCACCGGGGACGTGGAACATTTCCTTACCCGAGCCATCGCTGCCCCAGAGCCAGGACAGGATGTGCGACTGGCAATCGGGGGTGGTCTCAAGCACCATGGCCGCCGCGCCATCGCCCATCAGGATGCGGGTATTGCGATCGGTCTGCTTGAGGTACTTGGTGGGGGTGTCGCTGCAGACGAGCAGAACGCGACGGGAGAATCCGGTGGCGAGAAAGTTGATCGCCGTCAAAAAGCCCACCGCGGCGCCGGAGCAGGCGGCATTGATATCAAAGGCGCCGATGGCCCCGAGACCCAGCTCACGGGCAATGGCCGGAGCGGTGGGGCACAGCATGTACTGCGGGGTGAAGGTGGAGCACAGCAGCAGGTCGGGGTTGGGCGTGGGGTCGAACTGCATGGCGTTGCGCGAGGCTTCGACGGCGAGACTGAGAGTCGTCTCCTCCATGCTCGACTGATAGCGCTGCTCGATACCGCAGCGGGCGAGGATCCAATCTTCCTCCACTCCCAGTTCACCAGCGAGCGTTTCGTTGGTCAGCGCATAGGCAGGCAAGGCCGTGCCACAGCCGGCAATCCGGAAGCGAAAATTCGTAAGGGCTTCAGACATCTACAGACACTAGGGTAGCGGATATTCGACGCTGATCTGGGTGAGCCCCTGTCCGGGGACGGATTGGCGGACTTTGGCGGGCGCGCCAAGGAGGTACTGGTCGACGTCTTCGGGGCGCTGGTTTCCCCGCCCCACCTCGATGAGCAGGCCGACCATGTGGCGCACCATGTGCTTCAGAAAGCCGCTGCCGCGCACACGAAAGTGGAGCGTTTCACCCGCGCGCCAGAGCTCGCTTGAAAAGATGCGGCGGACGCGCGGCTCACCATGGACGTCGGCCTCATCAGCCGAAGCAAAGGCGGCAAAGTCGTGCTCGCCGACATAACGGGCGGCAGCGCGTTGCATGGCCGCCTCGTCAAGCGGATAGGGATGGTAGTGGACGTAGCGGCGCACAAAGGGCGGGCAGATCTCCTCGCGCCAAATGCGGTACTCGTAGGTCTTGGCGATGGCGTCAAAGCGCGGGTGGAACGTGGGGTGGCGCTCCTCGACGGCGAGGATGCGGATGGAATCGGGCAGGCGGCGATTGAGCGCGCGGCGGAGGTTGTCGACCGGGATCGGGTTGTCGAGATGACAGGCGGCGACGACGCCCATGGCGTGAACGCCGGCGTCGGTGCGACCGCTACCCTCGAGGTGGACATACTTGCCCTCGAGGGTGGCCAGGACTTCTTCGATGGTCGACTGAATGGTCGGCAGACCCGGCTGGATCTGCCAGCCGTGATAATCCGTCCCGTCGTAGCTGATCAGGAAGCTCAGACGCCGCGGCATGCGTTAGGTGGGGCGAGAGCCGGGCTTGACAACGGGCAAACCCTGAGCGCAGAGAGGACAGGTGGCCGGGTCCCAGGCGGTGACCTCAAGGGTGGCGAGGGCAACGCGGGGCACGCCGACGTCAGCCTTGCCGGCGCTGCGATCGATGATCGAGGCGGCGGCGGCGACCTTGGCGCCGAGGGAGTTGAGAAGTTCCACCACTTCGCGCGTGCTGCCGCCGGTGGTGATGACATCTTCGACGATCAGGACCCGCTCGCCAGGTGTAACGGCGAAGCCCCGGCGTAACGTCATCTTGCCATCGGTATCCCGTTCGGTAAAGATGTGACGGACTCCGAAAGCGCGCGCCACTTCATGACCAATGATCAAACCGCCCATGGCGGGAGAGCAGACCAGATCCACCTCAAGGGACGGGAAAGCCGCACGGATTTTCTCGCCAAAACTGCCGGCATGTTGCGGATATTGCAGCACTTTCGCGCATTGCAGGTACTCGGGGCTATGCAGCCCGCTGGTCAGCCGGAAGTGGCCGTTGAGATAGGCGCCGGTCTCGCGGAATGCGGCAAGGATCGCTTCTGTGGATTCACTCATCTTTACCTGAAAGAATACCGCCGTCACGGTAGGATATTAAGAGCTTCATTAAAATCGCTGGGAACAAACTACCAGGTTTTGTCGTTTCCCCTTCCAGCACCTTTAGCCCGGAACTGATCCATGAAAACTTTTCGCGAGAGCCTTGCCGTTCTCTGTTTAGCCTTGACCGTAGCCCCCATGGCCGGATTCGCCCAGAATGCGCCAGTGATGAAGTCGAGCTTCGACAAGAACACTTACTGGCTGACCAAGAACTATCGTCCGAAGGACTTTGATCCGATCCGGATGGGCAATTCCAACCGGCTGGAGCAGTTGCTGCGCGCCGGCAAGTTGTATCTGTCGTTGCAGGACGCCATCGCCCTCACGCTTGAGAACAACATCGACATCGAAATTCAACGCTACGGCCCGCAGCTGGCACAAGTGGATTACGCGCGCGCCCAGGCGGGCGGCCAGATCCGCGGTGTGACGCAGAACGTTACACAGGGCGCAAGCTCGGCGGTGAACCTCGTTACCGGTGGCTTTGGCACCGGCAGCGGCGGCCAGGCAGCGAACACGGGGGGCACCAGTGGCAACACGGGTACGGTATTCCAGGTAACGGGTTCTACGATTCCCAACCTCGATCCGATTCTCCAGACCAGCTACTTCCACTCGAAGAGCTCGAGCCCGCAGGCGAACTCGTTTGTCAGCGGTATTTCGGCGCTTGTGGTGAATTCCGATCAGTTCAACACCAACTTCCAGAAGCAGTTTTTGACCGGTACGACGTTCAACATGTCCTACGGCAGCACGGCGTCAAGCACGAACTCGCCGAATAGCGATTTGAATCCCTTCACTCGCAGCAACGTGCAGGTGCAGTTGTCGCAGCGCTTGCTGCAGGGCTTTGGCCTGGCGGTGAACAACCGCAACATTCGGGTGGCCCGCAACAACATGAAGGTGGCCGACCTGACCTTCAAGCTGCAGGTGATCACGACGGTGGCGGCGACGATCAACCTCTACTGGGATCTCGTGAGCTTTAACCAGTATGTGGCCGTGAAGCAGAAGGCCGTTGATCTCGCCCAGAAGCTTTATGAGGGCGTCGAGATCGGCGGCGAGACCGTCGGCCTCATCACCTATATGCGTACCGACGGCGTGCAGATGGCGCCGGAGGCCGTCGGCGCGGTGCGGCGCCTCATCGCATCCGACTTCG
>CAZBTA010000021.1:0-36198 GCA_964494515.1 uncultured Bryobacter sp. | reverse complement strand
CGGGCCCCCGTCAATTCCTTTGAGTTTCAGCCTTGCGACCGTACTCCCCAGGCGGCATACTTAACGCGTTAGCTACGGCACGAACCAAGTGAATGGCTCACACCAAGTATGCATCGTTTAGGGCGTGGACTACCAGGGTATCTAATCCTGTTTGCTACCCACGCTTTCGTTCCTCAGCGTCAGTTATAGTCCAGTAAGCCGTCTACACCACAGGTGTTCCTCCTGATATCTACGCATTTCACCGCTACACCAGGAATTCCGCTTACCTCTCCTATACTCGAGCACGGCAGTATCTAGCGCACCCTCCCAGTTGAGCCGGGAGATTTCACACCAAACTTACCGCACCGCCTACGAACTCTTTACGCCCAGTAATTCCGAACAACGCTTGCTGCCTACGTATTACCGCGGCTGCTGGCACGTAGTTAGCCGCAGCTTCTTCCACCGGTACCGTCATTATCGTTCCGGTCGAAAGGACTTTACACCCCGAAGGGCTTCGTCGTCCACGCGGCGTCGCTGCATCAGAGTTTCCTCCATTGTGCAAGATTCCCCACTGCTGCCTCCCGTAGGAGTCTGGCCCGTGTTTCAGTGCCAGTGTGGCCGTGTGCCCTCTCAGGCCGGCTACCGATCGTTGCCATGGTGGGCCATTACCCCGCCATCTAGCTAATCAGCCGCAGGCTCCTCTCTCAGCGCATTGCTGCTTTCTCCTCTCGGACTTATGCGGTATTAGCTCAGGTTTCCCCGAGTTATTCCCCACTAAGAGGTGGATACCTACGTGTTACTCACCCGTACGCCGCTTTACTCAGGGTTGCCCCCTTTCTCGCTCGACTTGCATGTGTTAGGCGCGCCGCCAGCGTTGATTCTGAGCCGGGATCAAACTCTCGTTTAATCTCGGTTATATTGTTCGAATGATCTAGCCGAAGCCAGATCGGTCGCAACTACTTAGACTCAATACTTGACGAATTACATTTCTGTTTCATTTAGACTTGCGTCCAACCAGATTGTCAAAGATCTGCCCACGCGCACGCGCCAAACATTGCTGTCGGCTTCAGTGCTGCCCGTGGCGGCCTCGAAAGGCTTTCAGGCAACTACTCAGAGAATCTCATCTCCGGAGTCAACCTAGAACTTATAAAAAACTAAAGAACTCGTGAAGGTAACTACTTGAGGCAAACTGCTAGAGGATTCTAGAGGTTCCACCCGATGGCCGATTGAGCTTGTGTCTGCGTTCTCGGTGGCTGTCGTCATTCTTGACTGTCGCCCGACCTTACCGCTCTGTCGCTCACTACCTTTTGTGTCCGGCCATTTGTTAGTCTATCGTGTCAGACTAGCTTTTGCAAGAACTTTTTTACTTTTTCTTGCCCCGACTTCGTTTGCCGCACTCGCGCGCACCGCATGTCAGTGATCCAAGATTAGCAACCCACACCGGACTTGGCAAGCGCCCAACCCTATCTTTGACTCATTTGTAACGCTAAGCTACTGATTTATCAGGCTAATATTCTTTCAAAAAAGTTTCAGCGCACCCCCCAAAACCCCTCACTTTGGCCCTTTGCATGCTGTAAAATCGATCATAGATTCCCTCGGGAATACCCAAACATGGACCTTTCGAGCCACTCCAGGGGCAAAAAACGGCAAATCCTGCACGCCATCGTCGAGGCTTACCTCGATTCTGGGGAAGCAGTGAGCTCTGCGGTGATTGCCCAGCGCCGGTTTACAGGTTCTTCTCCTTCTCCCGCTACAGTGCGCAATGCAATGGCGGAGTTGGCGGAGATGGGATTCCTTACGCAGCCTCATGCTTCTGCCGGTCGTATCCCTACTGCTCTTGCCATACAGGAATATGTAGCGAGCCTCGGCAATGTAAAGGCCAGCCAGGCGGGCGTCAACAAGCTGCAGCAGAAGCTGAAGCAGATTCCCTCGCTCCCTGAGCGCGTAGAAGAGAGCTCGCATGTACTGACGGAGCTCACCCAGAACGTGGGGATTGCCGCTGCCCTGCCCCCGACGACGCAAAAGCTGCAGCAGGTCGAACTGCTTCCCCTGGGACAACACCAATACCTGATGGTGGTGGTGACCTCGGACCGGAGCGTGCGCAATCAGGTAGTGACGCTCGAGCATGAGCTGAATACAGAAGAACTGGCCGAGATCCGCAACTACATCAACAGCGAGTTCGCCGGCCACACCCTCGAGCAGGCGCGCCGCATTCTGAACGAACGGCTGCAGGACGAGCGTAGTCAATACTATGCGCTGTTGCGCCGGGTGGAGATCTTCTCAGTGAATGGCCTCTTCTCGTCCAGCGACAGCCCGCGGGTCTTTCTCGATGGCGCGGCCTATCTGGTGGGCCTCGATCTGCATCTGACGCGCGAGAAGATGCGCGAGCTGTTCCATGCCCTTGAGCAAAAGCAGCAGGTATTGCAGATCCTCGATCAGTTTCTGCAGGGCGGCGACGAGCGGCCGGCGATCCATGTCGGACTCGGCCAGGCGCACCCGGCCTTGAGCGAATTTACGCTGATCGGCGTGCAAGTACCCATTGGAGCCGGCATGTCGGCTCGCGTTGCGGTGCTTGGACCGCTAAGATTGAATTATCAGCGCACGATCGCGGCGGTGATGGAAGTGGGACAAGCCCTTTCGGAATCCGCATCCTGATCGCATCGCAATCCATCCATACTCAGAGGAATTAACGAACCCATGTCAGAGTCGAATTTCGACGCTGCCCAGAATGGCAGTGCCCAAACCGGTGAAGATACGCACGAAGCGGCTCTCGATCCGGCGGCGCGCATCGAGTTCCTCGAAGGGGAACTCACAAAGCTCGAAGGCGAAAAGCAGGAAATGCTGCGACTCGCGCAGAGCCGGCAGGCGGAGTTTGAGAACTTCCGTCGCCGCAGCGAGCGTGAACGCCTCGAAACAGCCGATTTGGCCACCGCGGAGACGATCAAGGGGCTGCTCGGCATCATTGATGACTTCGAGCGAGCCGTCGCGGTGGAAACGGCCGACAGCAATTACGCCAAGGGTGTCGAGCTGATCCACAATCGCCTCAAGGAATCCCTGCAAAAGATGGGCCTTGAGGTGATGGAAGCTGTCGGCAAGACGTTTGACCCGAACTTGCATCACGGCATCGATCTGGTGGAAACCGACGAAGCCGAAGACCAGACCATTCTCGCGGAATTCCAGAAGGGATACTTCTTCCGCGGCAAACTCTTGCGCCCGGCGATGGTTCGTGTCGCCGTCAAAAAGTAGGCAATGCCGGTGACAAAACGCGATTACTACGAAGTATTGGGTGTCGACCGCGGCGCCGATGATCAGACGCTCAAGAGTGCTTATCGCAAGCTGGCGATGAAGTACCACCCGGATCGCAATCCGGGCGATGCCAAGGCCGAGGAGATGTTCAAGGAAGCCGCCGAGGCTTATGGCGTGCTGAGCGATGCGCAGAAGCGTGCCGCTTATGACCGCTACGGCCATCAGGGCCTTTCGGGGGCTGCCGGCGGTGGAGCGGGCTTTGACGGCACGCAATTCACCGATCTCAACGACATCTTCGGCGACTTCTTTGGTGACTTCTTCGGCGGCGGCTCACGCGGCCGGGGCGGTAGTCGCCAGCGGCGCGGCGAAGATCTGCGCTACGACCTCGAGATCGACTTTGAAGACGCCGTACGCGGAACCTCGGTCGAGATCCAGATCCCCAAGCTCGATCTGTGCACCCGCTGTGAAGGCACGGGCGCCGAGAAGGAAGACGGCCTCACCACCTGCCCCACCTGTCGCGGACGAGGCGAGCAGCTCTTCCAGCAGGGCTTTATGACGATTCGTCGCACCTGCAGTACCTGCGGCGGCCGCGGGCAAATTGTCCGCCGGCCCTGCACGCAGTGCAAGGGCGAGGGCCGTCTGCGCAGCGACAAGAAGCTCAAGGTGAACATTCCGGCCGGCGTTGATACCGGCACGCAGTTGCGCCTGAATGGCGAAGGCCAGGCAAGCCCGAATGGCGGCCCACCCGGAGACCTGTATGTGGTGCTCAATGTGCGCGAGCATGCCGTGTTTGATCGCCAGGATTACGACCTGCACTGCACCGTGCCGGTAAACATTGTGCAGGCGACGCTGGGCACCGAGGTCGAGATCCCCACGTTTGAAGGCGTGGAAACGGTGAAGATCCCCGAAGGCACCCAACCGGGCACGCAGTTGCGCCTGAAGAATCGCGGCGTGCCGCGCGTCAATGCGTCGGGCCGTGGTGATCTGTTCATCCACATCGAAGTCCACATCCCCACCAAGCTCACCCGTGAGCAGCGCAAGGTTTTTGAGCAGTTGCGCGAGAACCTGCCGAACCCTGGTGAAGACACCAAGGACGGCGGCTTCTTCGGCAAAGTGAAGAACCTCTTCAACTAGCCTTTGGGAGCGATACGCTTCTTGCCGGCCTCAGAAATGGCGCGGCTGCGTTTCATGGTCTTGATGTTCTCGACCCGGCGCAGCCGCAGCGCCGACCAGTCTTCATCGACGGCCACCATGCGCACCGGCTCATAGCCGAGTTCGCCAAACACACCCCAGCCCGAGTCACGATTGAACTCGCATTGATAGCGCTTTGAACTGCCCTTGGGGTAGGCCACCCAGATGACTTCGTCGGCACTGGCGAGCTTGCCCACACGAACGGCAAAGGCGTCGAGCTGCTTTTGCGTGATGGCAAATGCGATGGCGAAGGGCAGTGATTTGGCGCGCGCCAGCGAGGTCTCTACACGGGCAAACGCGCGCATCTCTTCAAGCGCGGGCGCGAAGCTCTCAGGGGCGTCGATCGCGTAAATCACCTCTTGCGACTTGAAGTTCAACTTCTTGAAGAGCGCGTTCATGATTCGCTCAAAGTAACACAAACGCCCCGCCGACTCGAGGTCGCGCAGGGCGTTTGCGAAGGGTTATTGGTCGTTGACTAGAAAACCAGCTTCAAGGCGAACTGGATCTGGCGAGCCGGTGAAGCAAGGCCCGTGATCGTGCCGAAGTTGCCGTTGGAGAAGTTGGCGTTCGGCGAGGCAAAGTTCGTCTTGTTGAACAGGTTGAAGAACTCGCCGCGGAACTGGAGCTTCCAGCGTTCCGTGAAGGCGAACTCCTTATGAGCGCCACCGTCGAAGTTGACGAGGCCGGGGCCAATGCCGATGTTGCGGCCCATCGTACCGAAGGGACGAGTGGACGGCGGAGCGGCAAAGGCGGCACGGTTGAAATAGTTGGTGGCGCTCTTCTCGGTCGAGTAGATGTCGCCGCCGACGTAATCGGGACGGTAGGTGGGCGAGACGTTGGTGGCCACCTGGGCGGCCGTGGCCGGGTTGTAGCTGAAGTTGATCGGCAGACCCGCGGCAATCGTTTGAATGCCGGTCAGGCGCCAGCCACCGAGCACGGCATCCAGACCGCGATTCATGCTCGAGCCAAACTTGCGACCCTTGCCGAAGGGGAGTTCCCAAACGAAGGTCGTGGTGTTGTTGTAGGGCTGGTTGTAGCTACCAGTGCCCTTCTCGCTCGCCAGGTTGCGGAGGTTGATGCGGGAGTTGTCGCCGTTGGCCGTCTCAAGGTGGCCGGCGGCATTGTCGATGGCCTTCGAGAACGTAAAGCTGTTCAGGAAGTAGAAGCCGTTGGCATAGCGCTTTTCGAGCTTCGTCTGGAACGCGTGATAGGTGGCAAACCCACCGCCAAACGACATCTGGATCGAGTCGAAACCGGGGATCGGGCGGCGCTGGCCGACCGTCAGGCTCTGGCCGGCAAGATTCGGCGTGGCCTGGTTGAGGTCACCCAGAATCATGAGGCCATTCGAGCGATTGCCCACGTAGGCGACGTCAAGCACGAGGCCCCAGAAGAGCTCGCGCTGTACCGTCATGTGCCAGCTCTGGACGTAGCTGGTGCGGTAGTCGGCCGGCGTGTAGTTGGTACGGGTGGTCGCCGTCGAGAAGCGGCTCGGATCGACGAGGCCGGTCGGGTAACCCTGCTGCGTCGTGCGGAAGCAGTTGACGAAATTGTTGCCCGTACAGAAGCCCTGGCTGGGCGCCTGGTTGATCGTGACATTGAGCACCGCCGGGCCGTTATAGCCGAGCAGGTTCTCACCGCCGAGGCGGTTGAAGTGCACATAGCTGATGCCATAGCCGGAGCGCACCACCGTCTTGGCAGTCGCCTGATAGGCGAAGCCGACGCGTGGGGCCCAGTTGTTGCGATCGGGGTTGACGAGCGCGCGGTCATAAAGACTGCCGCTCTTGGCCTGCACCAGCGTGTTGGTAACGGGGTTGTAGTTGGCCAGGCGATTCTGCTCTTCCCACTGCGGCGTCGCGAATTCATAACGCACACCGAGGTTGAGCGTCAGCTTCTTGCTGAACTTCCAGTCATCCTGCAGATAGAGGAAGTGCATGCGCTGGCGGTAGTTGAGAACCACCTGGTTGTTGAGGTTGTAGGCCGAGCGAGCGCCGACGAGGAAGTCGGGCAGGTTGAAGAGATTGTTCGACGCCACACCAGCCGGACGCGAGAACTGACCCGAGTAGGAATCCTGACCGTACTGCGGATTGAAGTCAAAGATGTCCGTGTTGATGGCCTGATACTCGTAGCCGCTCTTGGTGGTGTGCTTGCCCCAGACCTTCGAGTAATTCACCTTGGGGTTGTAAACGAAGGGGTTCTGGAACTGGGGATTCGAGCTCTGGCGACCCAGGGTGGTGAAACCGCCGATCGACTGCGTGGTGAGACCACCACCGATCACCGGCGATTCGGGCAGCCCCGAGATGCCGTACTCGGTCGACATGAAGGGACGCTCACTACCGAGAGCAAACTTGCCGCCTTCAAAGCGCGAGACACCAAAGCGGAAATCAATCAGCGAGGTGGGCGAAAGCGTGTAGTTGAAACCCGTCGTGATCTGCTGGTTGAGGATGCGTACATTGCCGTTGGCGTCGCCACCGGAATTGCCGGGGATGACGTGATTCTCGGTGCGGTTCTGCAGGCGATGGCTGTAGCGGACAAAAGCAGTGAGCTTGCTCGACAGGTACTGGTCGTAGCGCACGTCGCCCTTGTCGTCCTGCCACGGGATCGGCACCAGACGGTCATAGTTGTTGGAGGGCAGCGCGCCGAGGGCGGTGCTGCGGGTGGGGTTGGGCAGATCACCCAGCACGCGGCGGGCAAAAGGAGTGATGTCGCTCGCGGGGATGACACCGTTCGGGTAGGGGGTGCCAGTCACGGGGTTTACGACGGCGACACCCATGTTGCCCGAGCGCTGCTCGAGCGTCGGGATCGAAGCAAACTGCAGCGTGCGTTCCACACGGCGGAAGCCTTCGTAATCGGCAAAGAAGAACATCTTGTCCTTCTTGATCGGGCCGCCGACGGCGCCACCGAACTGGTTCTGCACAAGCACGGGCTTGACGCCGGTCGAGGGCTTGAAGAAGCCAACGGCATTGAGCTTGGTGTTGCGGAGGAATTCCCACGCCGCGCCATGGAACTGATTGGTCCCACCGCGCACCGAGGCGTTAATCACGGCGCCACCAGCGCGACCGTATTCGGCCGAGAAGTTGTTGGTCTGGACCTTGAATTCTTCAACGGCATCCGGGCTGAGCTGGACGACCTGATTGGAGAAGCCCTGGTTGGACGTGCCATAAGCGTTGTTGTCGACGCCGTCCACCATAAAGTTGTTGAGCGAGCTGCGCAGTCCGTTCACATTGAAGCTTGCGTCGCGATTGGTGATCGTCGAGCGGCGGACACCCGGCGCCAGCAACGCCAAATCGGCGTAGGAACGGCCGTTGAGCGGCAGGTTCACAATGGCGGCGCGCGTGATGACCTGACCACGGTCGCTCGAATCGGTTTCAAGCGCGGCGGCGGCCGCGGCGACTTCAATGCGCTGGTTTACGTCGCCCACCTGCATGGCAAGATCCACGCGCTGGCGAGCGTTAACGGTAAGTGAAAAAGCGGATGAGCTGGCATTCTTGAAGCCCGCAATTTCCGCGATCACGCGGTAGGAGCCGATGCGCTGGTTCAAGAAGCTGTAGTTGCCCGATGCGTCGGAAGTAGATTCAATCTTGACGCCGGTGTTAGTGTTTTCTAGCGTGACCTTCACGTTCGCCATAGGCGAGCCGGAGGGGTCGGTAATGGTCCCGAGGATGGTGCCAGCGTCGTACTGGGCAAGCACCAAACAGGTAAAGCAAAGAATAGCGAGTGCTAATTTCCTCATGGTTGTCTTCATCGTACTTGGACTGTGTAACAATTCCGTAACAACAATGTCACAATCCCAAGACAGCGGCAACCAGAACGCCTTAATGAAGCGTAAATAGTTGACGCCACAGCGATCCACGCATCGAAAGCCGGTAGTCGGCTACAGGCCCGCTGGCGTCGCGAAGTGCTTGCGATAGCTGCGGCCCAGCAGGCGGGTGGCCTCGGGGTCGCCGGCGATGCGCTCGGTGGCAGGGTCGAACTTGAGGTTGCGTCCGGTGCGGGCAATGATATTGCCGAGATGGGCGTGCAGGGTTGAGGTATGCCCGGTGGCGATGGTGGCATTCGGGAGCTTGCGGGAACGCAAACAATCAGCAAAGTTACGCGCGTGGCCTTCGTCGCCCGCCGCCTGGACGGTATCGACCAGCTTGCCCTTGGCGTCAAATACGCGATATCCCCACTTGCCGCTCCAGCGGCCAATCTCGACCATCCCTTCGCTGCCGTAGATGGCGACGCCGTTCTCCTGATCGCTCATGCCGTAGGGCGTCCAGATCCGTTGTTCGAAGATCATCGCCTCGCCGCCGGGGTAGGTGAAGGTGATGTTCATCGAGTCGGGCGTCTGCTGGTCGTCATCGAAGAAGACCTTGCTGGCCCACCCGGCGGCGGCCACTGGCGCATCAACGCGCAGTGCCCAGCGGGCGATGTCCATCTGGTGGACGCCGTCGTTGCCCATATCGCCGGTGCCAAAGTTCCACCACCAATGCCAGTTGTAATGAAAGCGATTCTCCCGGTAGGGGAGCAGCGTCGCGGGGCCCACCCAGAGGTCATAGTCAACTTCTTTGGGCGGCGTGGCGTCGGGCTGATGGCCGATGTTGTCGCGCAGTTGCACGTTCCAGGCTTTTGCCATGCGCACTTTGCCGATCTTGCCGCTATGGATGTAATCGATCGCTTGCTGGGTGGTGCCGCGGGAGCGGGCCTGCGTGCCCACCTGAACAATGCGCTGGTGGCGGACGCTGGCGTCGACCATCAGTCGGCCCTCGCGCAGGTTATGCGAGCAGGGCTTTTCGACATAAACATCCTTGCCCGCCGCGCAGGCAAGCAGCGTTGCCGGGCCATGCCAGTGGTCGGGCGTAGCGACAACCACGGCATCGATATTCTTGTCCTCAAGCACGCGCCGCAGGTCGGCATGCACAACGGGCTTGCGGCCGGTTTTGTCGTCCACCACCTTGCTCACGCGCTCGAAGACGCGCGCGTCCGGGTCGACCAGCGCGGCGATCTCGACACCCGGCACATTCAAAAACTCCTGCGTCAGCGCGCGGCCCCGGCCACGCACACCGATCATGGCGAGGCGAATGCGGTCATTGGGGGCAGCCAGGGCGGATATGGCGCCGCCGAGAAAGATACGTCGTTTCATTTCATCCTCGCTTTGGCGTATTGCTCGTAGCGCGCGGCGATGCCGGCGGTGGTCGCGTCGCCGAGGTGGACGACGACGCGGTAGTCCAACCTCAGCAGTTGACCAGCCGGCAACGTGTAGGCACCACGCTGGCCGCCTTTCTCTTCGGCAAAGCTCGAGGCGGCAAAGGGGTTGGCCGAGTTGAGGCCATAGTTGCGCGCGTGCCAGCCGGCCGGGTGACGCAGGTTGGCGGGATGGCTGAAGATCGCGACGCCATACGGTTTGCCGTCGACCAGCGTGGAGTAATCTGTCCAGCGGGCGGGCTTGCCCCAGATCTGTTTGGCGCCGCGGCCCCCTTCAGAATTGATCAACGCCGCACCACGGTCTTCGCGAAACTCCTCGCGTAGCCGCACGGCAAAGCCGCCGTCATCGGTGTCGCCAAAGCGCAACGCGCCCGGGGCGCGCAGCTCGAGCCGCGCATCGATGGTGGAGGCGTCCGCCGCGGCGGCAAAGCGCCAAATGGTGGCAAGCTGCGCCAGCGGTTCACCAGCGGGCGTGATCAGCGTCTGTTCGAGGCGATACGCATCGCGGCCCTGCGGTGAGACCTTGTCCACGCGGATCGAGGCCGTGCCCGGCTGCTCGCGCCAGAAGTCCATTCCATTGATATCGCCGTGGCCCCACCAGATGCCGCGATGCCAGGTGTGATCCTGCTTGTCGCCGGGCCGGGGATCAATGGGCCAACCGCGCGACAGCACCGCGCCATCGGGGGCGAGGATGGGGTAGACAAAAGGTTTGGGGTAGCCGGTCGTGTAGAGGCGCGTCACCTCACGGCCACCGGCGCGGATAACGGTGGGCTCGGCCTTGAGCAACAGGGGAGCGAGCAGCAAGCTACGACGATCGATCATGCGAAACTGATGTTTTCCTGAACTCCCTACGATATGTCATCTCCCACGCCCCGCAAAGTACTCGCGGTCGTTGACGACCTCATGTTTGCCGTGAAGATCGATGCCGCGGCACGCCAGAGCGGCGTCAGCGTCAGCTATGCCAAGTCGCTTGAAGAAGCGCTCACCAAGGCGGCCGAGCAGCCGGCTCTTGTGCTGCTCGATCTCAATCACGCGCGGCTCGACATCATCGAGCTGATCACACAGCTCAAGGCCGATGAGAAGCTACGCGGCCTCACGCTGCTCGGCTTTATCTCGCACGTCGATACCGAGCGGCGACAGGCGGCGCTGAATGCCGGCTGCAACAGCGTTGTGCCCCGCAGTGCGTTTAGCGTCAACCTGCCGCAGATCCTCAAGCGCCACGCCACCTCGCTATAGCCGGTTGATAATAACAGCGTGAACAAGTTTCTGCTTTGTCTGGCCGCGGCGATTACGCTGACGGCGGCGCCGAAAGACTTTAACGGCCGCTGGAATCTGAACGTCGACAAGGAACCGCGCGGTCGCGTCTGGTGGCTTGAGGTTACCGGCGCCGGCTCGCCCGCCCTTGCGGGCCGCTTTGTCGGTGCGCCCGGCGGGCAGATGGACAAGATTCCCACGATCGCCATCGAGGGCAAGGAACTCAAATGGGCCTTTGAGCGGCAGGGCAAAAAGCTCACCTATGTGGCCACGCTCGACAAGGGCGTGCTGGTGGGCCGCCAGTCGATCGACGGCACGCCCGCCCTCACCTTCCGCGGCCAGCGCGCCCCGGAGATCCGTGACAAAGAAGGCAGCCAGTGGAAGCCCGGCAAGACCGAAGACCTGCTGAAAACGCTGTCCGCCTGGACGCCGACTTTCCCCAACCGCCCGCTCGAGTGGACGCTCGAGGGCGGCGTTCTCAAGAACAAGTCGAAGGCCAGCGACATCAAGACGCTCGAGAAGTATTGGAACTTTGAGCTGCACGCCGAGTTCCGCTATGAGAAGGGTTCGAACTCTGGCATTGGCCTGCGTGGCCGTTATGAGGTGCAGATTCAGGACACCTACTCCGAACCGCTGAGCGGCCATTCTCTCGGGGCCATTTATTCCCGTATTGTGCCGGCATCAAACGCCGCCAATCCGCCCGGCGAGTGGCAGGAGATCGATGTGCGCCTGGTGGGCCGCACGGTCACCGTCAAGCTCAATGGCAAAACGATCATCGACAAGCAGGAGATCGAAGGCTTTACCGCGATGGCGTTTGATGGCGACGAATCGATGCCCGGGCCGATCGCGCTGCAGGGCGATCACGGCATTGTCGAGTTTCGCAAGCTGACGCTCACCCCGCTGGTGCGCTAGATGAAGTACGCCTGGATCAGCATCGGAGCGGCATTGGGGGGCGTGGCGCGGTATCTCGTGTCTACCAACCTCACGCTGCCTTTTCCGTGGGCGACGTTTGTTGTGAACGTCACCGGCGGCGCGCTGATCGGCTACCTCACCAATCGCCTCACGGGCGACCAGCGCTTCTTGTGGATCACAGGTTTTTGTGGGGGATATACGACGTTCTCAACCTTTTCAATTGAAGTAGTGACGCTGCTCGAACAGGGGCGCATCGCCATGGCGCTTGCCTATGTCATCGGCTCGGCTGTGCTTTGCGTGGCGGCTGCCGGAGCCACCTGGTACTGGACCAAATGACTCGTCGCGACGCCATCGCCGCTCCTTTATTGCAGCTGGGCCGCAAGGCGCGGCCACCCATCACCGGCAGCTTTGTCCTCGATGGCTTTCCGCTGGGCCACAAGCTGCGCGATCATGCCGCCTTCCCTGCCCCACGCGAGCAGCGGCGCTTGCCGCTGGTGATCATCGGCGGTGGCATGGCCGGACTGTCGGCCGCCTGGTGGCTGCGCAAGAAGGGTTTTGCTGATTTTGCGTTGCTCGAGATGGAACGCGAGGCCGGCGGCAATTCACGCTTTGGGCAGAACGAAGTCTCCGCTTACCCGTGGGGGGCGCACTATGTGCCGATCCCCAATCGCAATTCACCGCTCGTCCGCGAGCTCTTTGAAGAGATGGGCCTGGTGACGGGCAATGAGCTCAACGAGCGTCACCTGTGCCATTCGCCTCAGGAGCGGCTGTATATCCATGGCCGCTGGCAGTATGGGTTGGAGCCGGAAGTGGCGCTGTCGCCCCAAGGGCGTGAGCAGTTCAAGCGCTTTGATGAATTCATTGGCACGCTGCACCGTAGCGGCAAGTGGGCGATCCCGCATGCGCTGGGCTCGATCGACGAGCAGCTTGAGGCCGTGGGCTTTGCCGACTGGCTCAAGCAAAACGGCTACAACGCGCAGGAGCTGCTCTGGTATCTCGATTATTCGACGCGCGACGATTACGGCTGCTCGATCCGCGACACCAGCGCCTGGGCGGGGCTGCATTACTTTGCCGCGCGCGATCATGACGACAAAGGCCCGTTCTGCTGGCCGGAGGGCAACGGGTTTCTGCTCAAGTATCTCCGCGGGCAGGTGGGCCAGCACATCACCACCGGCGCGCCGGTTTATCGCGTGGAGCGCAGCGGCAATTCGTGGCGCATTCTGACGCCCACCGTTGAGTACACGGCGCAGGCCGTGATCTGGGCAGCGCCGACTTTTCTCGCCTCCTATATCGTGAGCGGCCGGCCACGGCTTGAGGGGTTCAGCTACTCGCCCTGGGTGACGGCCAACCTCACGCTCGACCGGTTGCCGAAGGCAAGCGGCTCGGCAGAATTCGCCTGGGATAACGTCATCTACGGCTCGCCATCGCTTGGCTATGTCATCGCCACACACCAGAGCCTTGCCACGCATCGCACGCAAAGCGTCTGGACGTGGTACTACGCCCTGGCCGAGCATCCGCCCGAGACGGCGCGACGCCTGTTGCTCGACAAGCCATGGGAATACTGGCGCGACGAGGCGCTGCGCGACCTGAGCCGTGCCCACCCGGATATCGGCGATTGCGTCAGCCGCATTGATGTCTTCCGCAACGGGCATGCGATGGTGCGCCCGACGCCGGGCTTTCTCGCCTCACCAGCCCGCAAGGCAGCGCTCGAGGGGCGCGACGGGTTCTTCTTTGCCAATTCTGATTTGAGCGGTATTTCGATCTTTGAAGAGGCACAGTACCGCGGCGTTGAGGCGGCACGAGGTGCCGCGAAACGACTTGGACGCTAAGGCTTGTGTTAATTTGGCCTGAGAGTATGAAAGCAGCAGTTGCCCTGTTCAGCGTGATGACCATGCTGGGTCAGGCCCCCGCCCAACCGCCGGTGGCCGAGCCCAAGCACGTCATGGCGCGCACGTCTCCGGCCGATTATCAGGCACAGGCCAAGGTGGGTGATTTCACGATCGCCGCGGACTTTGTGGCCCATGCGGTGCCAACGCCAGAAGGCACCTTCAAGAGCGAAGATTATGTCGTGGTCGAGGTGGCGTTCTACGGCGCCCCCGATGCCAAGATCAATCTGTCCTTTTCTGAATTCGCGCTCAAGGTAAACGACAAGAAGCTGCCCGGCCAGCCCAATGGCGTTGTGTTCCGCAGCCTTACCGACCCTGAGTGGCAGCCGCCCAAGGTGGAAGGCGAAGACAAGAGCAAGCGTCAGCCCGGTGAGCCGCCGCCTGTACCGCCCAAGATGCCCTTCCCCCTGCGGCGCGCCATGGAGCTCAAGGTGCGTGGCGCGGCCATGCCCGAGGGTGAGCGTGCCGTGCCGGTGGCGGGCTTGTTGTTTTTCCCGTATCGCGGCAAAGATGAAGGAATCAAATCCGTCGAGCTCACCTATACTGGTGCAGCCGGGTCAGCTACCCTCACATTTGAACGATGAAACGCCGCGCGCTACTTCCGCTGTTCCTGCTACTGCTCGGCAGTTGCGGCCAGCCCGAAGATGTAGCGCGCTATGCGGCCATTGTCGATCAGGCCACGGCGCAGTTTCCTGAAGTGGCGCATTCGATCGTCGCCAACTGTGAATACCGCGCCCAGCTCGACAACAAAACCCCCGAGAAAATTTTCAGCGATACACCCGTCGCCAACCCCGCTTGCGCCACGCAGGCCAAGGCCGAGAAGGCCATGCTCGAAGCGCATGCCATCATCGAGGCCTACCTCAACGCGCTCAAGCGCCTTTCTGCTGACGGCCTTGTGCTGCGCAATCCGCTCAACACCGCCCTCGGCGCCGCACAAGCGGAGCTTGGCCTGAATGCGGCACAATCCGAGGCGCTTGGCGGCCTGGCCGGGGCCATCTCGCGGGCCTTTACCGATGGGTATCGCCGCAAGCATCTCGCGCGCATGATCACCAGCGCCAACGAGCCGCTGCAGGCCGTGGTCGCCGCCTTTGATACCACGGTTGGGCGCAAGCTCGACCGCGAGTTCGACATCACCGAAGAGTCGCTCAAGGATTATTACGCCCGCGGGCTGCGCGATGCCAAAGACCCCATCCTTCGCGCCATGTGGATTCGCCAGGGCGAAGCCGATCTGGCCAAACTGCGCGCCCGTCGCGCCGCTGTCGCGGGTTACGTGAGCATTCTGCGCCAGATCGGCGCCGGCCACGCGCAGCTGAATGCGGCGAGTGGCAACTGGAAGTCGGTAGCGCTCGCGCGCTTTCTGTTTGAGTCGGCGCGGTCGATTCAGCAAGAGAACGCAAAACTCGTAAAGGCCTTCAACTGAGATGATCAACGAACTCGCTGACCACTACCTCGAAGCGTCAAAGAAAGTGCGTGCCTACCGTGACGCAACGCCGGAGTTATCGGTGGCCGAGTTTGACGCGCTTACCGAAGCCGCGCGCACCATGCGCGAGCGCGCCAGCGAAATCAACAGCCAGAGCATCATCGATACGTTCGCCGGGCTCGCCGTTGAGCTCGAGGAGATTACGGCCGCCACGCGCGAAGGCAAGCTCGCCATTGGGCACCTTGAGGGGATTCAGAAGACGCTGCGCGTCGTCACCGGCCTCGTGCAATTGGGCACCGCGATTGCCGCGGGCAATCCCGCCGCCGCGTTTGGCGCGGCCAAAGCGCTTAAGACCGAGCTGGCCTAGGCCACGCGGCGCCGGTTCATCAGATACTTCGCCACCACCACCACGCCCACCGCGGCCACAATCTGCACCGCCCACTCGCCATACTTGTTGAGGTTCAGCAGGTGCTCGATCGACTTTTCTTTGAGGATCATCTCCGCGCCGACGCGGCCCAGCACCGCCGACCCGAGATAGGCAATGATCGGATAGCGATCCATCAGCCGCGACAGAATACCGCTTGCGCCAACCACCAGTGGAATACTCAACCCAAGACCAAAGATCAGCAGCCAGATGTTGCCGTGTGAGGCGCCGGCAACCGCGAGCACGTTGTCGAGCGACATCGTGATGTCGGCCACCAGGATCACCCACATCGCGCTCCACAGCCCCGAGGCGGGCTTGACGTGACTGGCGTCTTCCGGGCCCGAGTCGAGCAGCACCTTAACCGCAATCCAGAGGATCAGCACGCCGCCCACCAGATGCAACCACGGCAGATTCATCATCTGCGCCACAAAGAACGTCAGCACAATGCGCAGCGCCACCGCCACGCCCGCGCCCAGCATCGACCCAAGCTTGCGCTCGGCCGGCGGCAATGAGCGCACCGCCATCGCGATAACGACGGCATTATCACCAGCAAGGATGATGTCGCTGATGATGATGTTTACAATTGCGAAAAAGAATTGAAGATCTATGACTGACCGTCCTTGTACTCTTCATACCACGCCATCTGGATGGCTTCGAGCTTGGCCTCGTTTGACTTCATCGGGTCATCGGCAAAACCGGGCAGTTCGATCACCATCTTGTGCAGGTCGGTAAAGCGTACAGTCAGCGGATCGGTATCCGGATGCGCTTCATACAGCTCGATGCCAATGTCTTCGGCTTTGTCCCAGGTCAGCTTGATCGTCATATCTTGGTCCCCTTGAGCGCGCCGCGCACGGCCGTATTCATCATGTTCTCCGCCAGCTTCATGCTGGCCTTGTCGAGCTTCTCCATCTGCGCGTGGATCAGCCGGTGGTCGTCTCCATGATAGGCAAGCAACAGATCGTTGTGCGCCTGCTGGATCGTCTGGCGTTCTTCGTCGGTGAGATCGGCCCACGCGTCGTTCTGCTTGGCGCTTTCGAGCGCGGCGAGAATGCGGTCGGCCTCAACACGCGCCTCGCGTACCTGCCGCTCGCGAATGTCGGCTTCGGCATTCGTGATCGACTCGAGAATCATCGCCTCCACCTGCTCATCGGTGAGGCCATAGCTCGGCTTCACCTCGACACTGGTTTCCTTGCCCGTTCGCAAGTCTTTGGCCGACACGTTCAGAATGCCGTTGGCGTCGATCAAAAACTTCACTTCGATCCGCGCGAGACCCGCCGTTACCGGGTCGATATCGGTCAGCTCAAACCGCGCAAGCGACCGGCAATCCTTCACCAGTTCGCGCTCGCCCTGCAGCACATGGATCAGCACCTTCGTCTGCCCATCCACCGCGGTTGTAAATTGCTCGGTCGCGCTGGCCGGGATCGTCGAGTTGCGATGAATCAGCTTGGTCACCACGCCACCCATCGTCTCGATGCCGAGCGATAGCGGTGTCACGTCGAGCAACAACGTATCGGTGACATCACCCGCGAGAATGCCCGCCTGCACCGCGGCGCCCAGCGCCACTACCTCATCGGGGTTGAGCTCGGTGTGGGGCTTGGACTGGAACAACACTTCCACCGCGCGGCGCACCAGCGGGATGCGGGTCGACCCACCCACCAGCACCACCTCATCAATGTCTTTCGCCGTGAGGCCGGCATCCGCCAGACACTGGCGACAGGGGCCAAGCGTGCGCTCGACGATCGGTTCGATCAGCCGCTCGAGCAGCTCACGCGTGATCTCGCGCTGGTAGCGCTTGCCGCCGTACTCGAAATCAATGTTCGTGGTGAGCACAAAGCTCAGCTGTTCTTTGGCCTTCACCACGGCCTGGCGCAGCGTTTCCACCGCGGCGGTATCACCGGCGATCGGCGCGCCCCACTCGGTGGCAATGTCTTCAAGGGCGATCTTCACCAGCAATTGGTCAATGTCATCGCCGCCCAGGAACGTATCACCATTGGTGGCGAGCACCTCAAAGATGCCGTCCTGCAGCTTCAGAATCGAGATGTCGAAGGTGCCGCCGCCGAGGTCATACACGGCGATCGTGCCCGACTTGCGTTTGTCGAGGCCATAGGCGAGCGCGGCCGCCGTCGGCTCATTGACCAGACGCAGCACATCAAGCCCGGCAATCCGTCCGGCGTCCTTGGTGGCCTGCCGCTGCGCGTCGTTGAAATACGCGGGCACGGTCACCACGGCCTTGGTTACTTCCTCACCGAAAAACGCTTCAGCGTTGCGCTTGAGCTCACGCAGAATGTGCGCGCCGGCCTCAGGCGGGGTGATCAGGCGGTCGCCAATCTTGAGCGGCGTCGCGGCCCGGTCCATAAAGCGCTTTGTCGAGTACAACGTGGCGTCGGGGTGCCCGGCCAGCCGGTCTTTGGCGGCATTGCCGGCGATGAAACTGCCGTCTTCGAGCAGCGCCACCACGCTCGGCACAATGCGCTCACCCGCGGGTGAGGCAATGATCTCGGGGCCCGTCAGATCCATGAAGGCAGCCAGGCTGTTGGTGGTGCCAAGGTCGATGCCGATGATGCGTTCTGGCTTTGCCAGTTCGCCAAAGTCAATTTGAAAGGTACCCATTAACGTCCCTGAGAAGATTTTGAATGTAGCGGCGACGATTGAGCAGCCCGCGAATCTGCTTGAGCACCTGCTCGCCCGGCGTGGCGTCGTGGGCGGCAAACATCTGTTCGAGCTCGTTATCGGATTGCGCCAGCAGCGCGGCAAACTGATCCCGCGCCTGCGTCAATTGCGGCCGCGCGGATTCATCTCCCGCCTTCAGTTCCTCGAGCGCCATGTTGAGTTCAAAGACTTCTTCGAGCAACTCGGGCGGCACATCCTTCGTGCCTTGCTCGCCGATATCAAAGCCCTTGTGCTTCAGAAAATACTCGGCGCGTCTGGCGGGGTCACGCAGCGTGCGATAGGCGTCATTGAGCAGTGAGCTTTCTTCAAGCGCCGCATCGCGCACGCTCGCCTCGGCCCGCGCAAAGCGATCGGGGTGCAATTCCCGACTGCGCCCATAAAACAGTTGTTGCAGCTCATTGAGGTTGAGCTGCAACTTGGGTTCGATTCCCAGTACCCGGTAATAATCCATTTGGTTCTTAGCTGGAGAAAGAGCTCCCGCAGCCGCAGCTCTTGCTGGCGTTCGGATTGATGAACTCAAAGCCGCTCTGCATCAGGCTCTCTTTGTAATCCAGCGTCATACCCTTCAGAAAGAGCATTGATTTCGGGTCCACGTAGACTTCCACGTCGTCGTACTTGAAGACGTGATCGGTCGCCCGCGGTTTGGTGTCGAATTTGAACTGATAGCTCAAGCCCGAACAGCCACCGCCAAGCACGCCGAGACGCAGGCCGCCCGTCACGCCTTGCTTGGCGAAGGCCTGCCGGATTTTTCCGACGGCCTTCTCGGTGACATCGATCTTGAGATCTTCGGTGGTGGTTGTCATGCCACTGAGGTAGTAGAGGCGACCGGCGCCGCCTTCTGCTTGTAATCGTTGATGGCGGCCTTGATGGCGTCTTCAGCCAGCACCGAGCAGTGCACCTTCACCGGCGGCAGCGCGAGTTCGTTCACGATTTCCGTGTTCTTGATCTCGAGCGCCTGGTCAACGGTCTTGCCCTTCAGCCACTCGGTGGCGAGCGAAGAAGAAGCAATCGCCGAGCCGCAGCCAAAGGTCTTGAACTTGGCGTCTTCAATGATGCCCGACACCGGGTCCACCTTGATCTGCAGCTTCATGACGTCGCCACACTCGGGGGCGCCCACCATGCCGGTGCCAACGTTGGGGTCGTTCTTGTCCATCGAACCCACGTTGCGCGGGTTGTTGTAGTGATCTACGACTTTTTCGGAATATGCCATTGTGAGTTCTCCTGTTTAAAATCCTGTTATGACTAGTGGGCCGTCCACTCCACCTTCGAGAGGTCAACGCCGTCCTTGAACATCTCCCACAGCGGCGACAGCTCGCGCAGCTTGTTCACCACTTCGATCATCTTGTTGGCCACGTAATCCACTTCTTCATCAGTGTTGAAGCGGCCGATCCCGAAGCGGATCGAGGTGTGCGCCAGATCGTCACCAAGGCCCAGCGCCTTGAGCACGTAGGACGGCTCAAGCGTCGCCGAAGTGCAAGCCGAACCGGACGAAACCGCGATGTCGTTAATGCCCATCAGCAGCGATTCGCCTTCAACGTAAGCAAAGCTCATGTTGAGGTTGTGGGGCAGGCGGTGCTCCATCGAGCCGTTGATGTAGGTTTCCTCAAGCGAGCTCTCGAGCTTCACCTTCAGGCGGTCGCGCATCGCGCGATGCTTTTCCATCTCAACCGGCATCAGTTCCTGGCACAGCGCGGCGGCCTTGCCAAAGCCCACGATGCCCGGCACGTTCAGCGTGCCCGAGCGCATGCCGCGCTCATGACCGCCACCGTCCATCTGGGCCGAGATCTGCACGCGCGGATTGCGGCGACGCACATAGAGCGCGCCCACGCCCTTCGGGCCGTACATCTTGTGGGCCGTCAGGCTCATGATGTCAATGTTGTCGGCGAGCACGTTCACCGGGATCTTGCCCACGGCCTGCACGCCATCGGTGTGGAACAGAACGCCGCGCTCCTTGCAGATCGCGCCGATTTCCTTCACCGGCTGGATGACGCCGATTTCGTTGTTGGCGTACATGATGCTGACGAGCACCGTCTTGTCGGTGATCGCATCACGCAGCATGTCGAGGTCCACCAGGCCGTCGCCCTTCAGCGGCAGATAGGTGACGCGCACGCCCTGCTTTTCGAGGTGCTTGCAGGTGTCGAGCACGGCCTTGTGCTCGGTGGCGGCGGTGATGATGTGATTGCCGCGCTCGGCGTACATTTCCGCCACGCCCTTGATGGCGAGGTTATTCGATTCAGTGGCGCCCGAGGTAAAGACGATTTCCTTCGAGTTGGCGCCAATCAGGTCGGCAATCTGTTTGCGGGCGTTTTCAACGCCTTCCTCAGCCACCCAGCCAAAGCTGTGGTTGCGGCTGGCGGCGTTGCCGAAGTTTTCAGAGAAAAACGGCAGCATCGCTTCGACGACGCGCGGGTCACACTGCGTCGTGGCGTGGTTATCAAGATAAATCGGCAGCTTCATTGGCGATTGCGTCCTCGGTTACGAAATTAGCTCGGTAAGATTTGCAGAATCTGATTGAAAGGCCCGGTCGACGGCGGCGGCGTGCCACCTTCAGGCATCGGGTCGTCCTTGGTGAGTGCACTAATGCTGATGCTCTCAAGCAGCCGCAAGATTCCTTCATGCACTTTGCGCAAAGGTTCCTTAACAGTGCAGTTCACCGACTGGTCACACTTGTCATGCGTAAAACATGCCGTCAGGATCACCGGGCCATCCACCGCGCGGATCACCTCAAGCACAGAGATGCGCTCGGGATCACGCGCGAGCTTGTAGCCACCATTGGTGCCCTGCACGCTCAGCAAAAAACCAGCCTTGCCCAACTTCTGCAGCACCTTCGAGAGAATCGGCAGCGGAATCCGGTAGGTGTCCCCGATTTCCTTGGCGCTGGCCGCCCGATCACCGGCCAAAGCCAGATGGCGCAGGGCAATCAGGCTGTAGTCGGCTTTTTTGGTGAGCTTGAGCATGGGGTTGAATTTCGGACTGAATGTGTCCTGATTCCAGTGTAGGCCTCCCCTGTCAAGCCGTCAAGCGAAATGGGTTCTTTTTGGTCTGGGATCTGAAAATCGTCTAGCTGTAGCGCAATTGGGCCGAAATTTTGGCGTCCGCCCCGGCGATCGTCCGCAGCCAGTAGGCCGCAAAACCCGCCGGAAACCGGTGTTCGCTTGCCTGCCGCGCCTTCAGCCGGAACGTCTCGTAGCTCACCCACAGGCCAAAGCCCGTCAGGTCGATCTCGACGCGCACCTCGACATCGCGATCGGCCGTCAGCGTCAGCGTCTTCTGGTCGTAGCCGGTAAAGAGATACGGGTCAGACGGCGCGCCGGCCGTCACGTTCGTATCCAGCCACGGCCCGCCCTCGCCCACCACCTTGCCAAAGCGCCAGAAGTCATCCGAGGCGCCGAGCCAGAGGTGCTGCTTGCCATCAGTCGAGGTAACGAACTCACCCGCCGGCACGGGTTGTTTTTCGAGCCCGGCCAGCACCGCCAGCCCCCGCCACGAGCAGAAGTCACGCACCGGCAGATTGTGCGTTGCCACCGGGCGAACAGCCGCAATGCCACCGGCGTTGTTCGACGGCAATTCGTAGAACGTGCCGTCGAGGTGCAGCAGGTCGCGCTCGGTCGATACCTCTCGCGCCACTCGCGCCGGCCCGGGCACCGCCGCGGACTTCGGCAGGCGCCACCGCTTGTTCGCCTCATCGAGGTAAATGGCCGATGCCACATCGCGCAGGACGATGTTTTGAGGACAGGCGAGATTCTCACGCATCCAGGCCAGTTGCTTGGGGTCATCGACCGGCTTGAGCGCAAGCGTCTTATCGAGCTCATAGAGGCCCGTTTCACTGGCAAGCAACAACGTGCCGCGATTCGTCGCCCAGATCAGCGCGGGCTTGGAGCTCTGCGGCTTGCGCGCGGCCGCAAGGCGCGTATCGCGATTGGCGTATTGCAGGTAAGCCGTCACTACATTCGCGTTTGAGGTGGGCTTGAGGCGGATCCACGCGCCACGCTCGGCGGCGCCAAACGTCGTGTGCTTGTAGCCGGCGGCGGGCACTTCGATCTCGCGCAACTTCGTCCACTGGTCGTTGCCCAGCCGGTCCACTTCAATGCTTACCTTCAGCGGCTCTGCCGAACCGTGCGTCAGGTGCAGCATCCGCTGATCAAACCCGCTGAACAGATACGGATCGCTCGCCTCGCCCGCGGTGACGTCATCCTTGAGCCACAGCGCCCCCCGACCAATCGGCGTCCCAAACTGATCGAGCCTGGCCGGCGCGAGAAACCACAAATTCGACTGCGACTGCCCGGGTCCGGCGATCTTGCCCTTTACCTTGCGCGTATTCAGAAACTCGCTCTGCGCCGTATCGTCACAACCCATCACCAGCCGCTCGCCCCAGCGCGTGAAGTCTCCGATCACGCGGAGATAGCTCGACCGCGGCGCGATGCCACTCGAGCTCTTGCGCCGGAACGTCTTCGGAAAACGCCAGAACATCCCGTGCATCGTCATCAGCAGTGACGTCTCGCCGATATCGCGAATGCGCGGCCACTCGGTATTCCAACCATGCGCGCCGTCATAGCAATGGCTGGCCTTCGGCAGCCGGTAGCTGCTCCACTTGTCGCCATCAAGCAGCATCAGGATCAACGAACGGTGATCCCAACCAACGGCCCAGATCGGGTCGGTAGCGGGGTTGGGATTGCCCATAATGCCGCCTGGCCCGGTCACCTCAGTGAACTGGTTGCGCCGCACCACATTCCACTGCTTGCCGTCCCATTCGGCCAGACAACCGCTCGGCGTATCCGGCGGCAGCAAGCCCCCACCCACTTCGCCGTTATTCGCATACACAACGCGCCCCTGGCTCATGTAGAAGCCCTTGCCGTGATAACCCGGCAGCAGCGGGCCGCTAAGGTCGTTACCTTCCTTGCGGGCTATTGGCGCATTGGCGTCCTCGTAGAGCTGCTTGACGCTGAGGTCCTTGACGTCGATTTCATAGAAGCCCTCTTCCATCGTGGCGAGGTAAACGTAGCGCGCCGGATCGGTGAGATGTCGCGCGTTGCCCGTCGGGCGCCCAAAGGCCTTCTCATAGGGGATCACTCGTACGTTCCCCTTGGCGTCGATCACGTAGGGCCCGATAAACAGCTGCTGCGATTCCTTGTGGATCATGCGATTGGCCGGCGTGCCGCCAATGCTTTCCTTGCGGATCGTCTGCTCCAGATCGGCGCTGATCTCATACAACTTGTCGTCGGACCCGGCGGGCTTGTGCGGCGAGTAGGTCACCACCCACAGCTTGCCCGCCCAAGGCACCACGGCACCTGTGCCACATTCCCCCTGTGAGTTGTACATGGCGAGGTGCGGGTAGACACCACTGATCTGGCGGGGGGCTTTTTGCTGGGCCAGTGCCAACAGCGCGGGTGAGAGGAGAAATTGACGACGGAGCAACATGAAGAAACTAAAGTCTGAAATATTTTTAGGAATCACGTCAAGCTGTAACGGGATTGATACAGTGCGGACATGTTTTTCCGTGCGGCTGCGGTGCTGCTTCTTACCACCTTTGCGGCATCCGGCCAATCGGCTGGCACTTTGGCAAAGGGGTTCTTCCAGCGGGAAAAGGCCATCTGGACTTCGCCCTTTCGCATGGACGGCAAAAAGGCCGCCACCCTCGCCCTGGGTGCGGCAGCCATTAGCGCGGTTGTGCTGGCCGATGTCAAGATCTCAAGACAGTTGCCCCGCAATGGCGACTTCCAGGACTGGGGCGTGAAGGCATCCCGCCTCGGCGGGGCTTATGGCCTGATCGGCATCACTGGCGGCATTCTTGCGACGGGCGCCCTGCGTGGCGACAGCAAACTGCGCAACACAGGGGTCGATGCGGCCGAAGCATTTGCTCACGCCGCACTGGTCACCTACGGCCTCAAGTTTCTTGCCGCCCGCGAGCGTCCCAATTTTGGCAGTGGCCGCGGGCATTTCTTCTCTGGCCATGACCAGGCAGCACGCGGCGATAACAGCTTCCCCTCGGGCCATTCGATGGGCGTCTGGGCGGTGGCCACCGTCATCAGCAAACGCTACGGCAACCACAAGATCGTTCCGTGGCTCGCTTATTCATTTGCCGGCATGGTGAGCTTGGCGCGGGTTGCCGCCCAGCGCCACTTTGTCTCCGATGTGGTCGTGGGTGCCGCCGCCGGCTATGGCATCGGCTCTCTGGTGACAGCGCGCCGCTGATCTAGTAACGCCGTGACAGGAGGCTCATCACGGGCGCGCGGAAGGTAAACCCTCCCATGACCGACCACTGCGGCGTTGATCCGAATACCGTCTTCGCCACCGATACATCCACCTGAATGTTGCGTCCGATCATGCGTGATGTCCCAATTTGCGCCACATTCAGGTTCTCCCGGTCGAGTGTCACATTGGCCAATCGATAGAACTCAAAGTAGAACTTGAACTTTTTCACCAGGTTATGTCCCAGCGAGATCGTCGTGTCACGCTCGAGAAAGCGCTGCCCATATTCGGTCAGATACAGGTAATTGAAGTTGCCACTCATGCTCCAACCCAACGGCCCTTCCTTCGACCAGCAGATCTTCACCTTCGGATCAATGGATCCGCTGGTCATCGATGCGGAACCGAGCGGTTCGCTCACATGCCCGATCAACGCCACCTGGGGCAGCAGGCGCTTCTCTTCAAGCGCCACGTACTTTACGCCGATCTCGTAATCGCTCATCCCTTTCTCAATCCGTCGCCCCTCTGCACTAAAGAAGTTGTTGCGCGCGTAGCCATTCGCCGAGAATCGCAATTCCCACCGCTGTGACAAACCCATCCGCAATAGCGGAAACGGGGCCGTAAAGCTCCTCGTGCGCTCGCCACTGCGTCTTTCCCAGTTCACGGCAAATCCGGTTTCCAACTGATACCAGTCACGCCGCACTACATTCGCGCTCTCGGAATAACCCGGCCGGTCGGTCACCATCTCCCCATCCGGCGTGGCAGGCAAAATCGCTTGCGCCATCAATAACTTACTGCACAAAAACACTACAACAAGGCAATGCTTAACCCGCACTGTGCTCTCTCCAGAATTTGCAACTGCGATGGAGGGCTTATCGCTCATCTGGGACTCAGCAATAGAAATTGACAGGGAGGTGGAAGGTTTCCATTCCAGTTTTGACAACAGTACCGATACGCATGAGCGGGGAGCGGGCCCCTCCCAAGCCTCTTGCAGGCATCAGACATTTGTGTTCAAAGGATTCACGAGCAAGGCCCGAGTCTCTTTGTGCCTGCAAACCAGGCGGGATGATGCCGGCCATCCGCAACCAGACTGGCGCCGCGGCCTCTCCGCCTTATGGATCGGCCATTTGCGGGGTAGTCTTGCTCATGGCATCGACGCCTCCACCATGGCTGCCGAGCTTAAGGATGAGGTCTACGAGTTCGACGAGGTATTCAACGAAGTGCTGGAACTCGTCGGCGCCAGCGACGCCTCAATGCCTTCGCGGTAGCCGGGATAACGCAACTGCAGCCCCAGTAGCTCCACAATCCGCCGGCCGTTCACGCGGCGGTTGTTGCGCCGCGTCTCAGGCACCTGCTCAAGCGGCGCCACCACTGGCGGCGCCAACCCAAGCCGTGCCGCACAGTACTCGGCGATCTCTCGCGACGTGCATGGCGTCTCATCTGCCACCGGATATGCCCCAGAAAGATCACTCAACAGACCCGCCGTGGCAATCGCGGCCAGGTCTTCCACATGGATGCGGCTGATGAAATTGCCCCCATCCCCGTGCATCGTATATTTGCCGGTAGCCATCGACACGTGTACGCCCCGTCCGGGCCCGTAAATCGCCGCCGGACGCAACACCAGCGCCCGCCACGGCCCAGTCAAAACCGCCTGCTCGGTAGCCACCCGCGCCTGTTCACGCGGATTCCGCGGCCCAACGGCCGTCGTCTCATCGACGTGCTCCGCCCCACCGTATACCCCCGTCGTTGACAAATACACGAGTCGCCGCGCCTTGCCCCGCAATCCATGCAGCAGCCGCGTGTCCGCCCCGCCTTCGAGCGATGGCACCGAATGCAACACCAGACACCCCTCCCGCGCCCGTGCCTCCAGCTTTGCCACCGCGTCCTCAGCCCTAAAGTCGATATCGCTTGAATGCAGCGCATCCACCTCATAGCCCAAATCTTGCAGATTCCGGGCCACCCGCGAACCCGTATACCCAGCCCCAACAATCAATACCGGTGGCAACATAGCGACACTATTACGCTACCGCATCATGAATCTACATAATTCCGATCGAGATTATCTTGCCTATTGCCCAATATAGCCCTATACTCGATCAATATACTATGCATTTGTTGCTTCTCTTCCTCTTCGAAGCGCTCCTCTGGGGTCAGGCCGGTAGTGGTTCGATCACGGGTACGATCGCCGATCAGTCCGGCTCGTCCATTGCCGCCGCCAAGGTCACCCTCGTCCGCGCCGAAAGCGGCCTCCGCATCGCAGTCGAATCGAACGAAGCCGGCAAGTACACCGCCGGATCGCTGCTGCCCGGCACCTACCGCCTTGAAGTCCTCAAGGAAGGCTTCGACCGCCTCGAGCGCGCTGGCATCATCGTCACCACGGGCCAGACCGTCGCCATCGACTTCACCCTCAAGGTCGGCTCCACCAGCGAAGTCGTCACCATCTCCGAGGCCGCCCCACTGGCCGAAACACAAAGCCAGAGCGTCGGCCAGCTCGTGAATCGCAAAATGGTTGCCGGCCTGCCCATGCCCAATCGCGCCGCGAGCTCGCTGGTCGCCCTCGCTCCCGGCGTCGTCATGATAGACCCCGGCCAGGGCGCCGAGAACTACCCCGTCTTCTCCATCGCCGGTGGCCGCGGCCGCAACCAGCACTTCTCCCTCGACGGCGGCAACGCCACCAACGCGAGCGGCCTCACGCGCCCCCAGCAGATGACCAGCCTGCCCATGGACGCCATGCAGGAATTCCGCGTCATCGCCAATAACTATTCCGCCGAATACGGGCATTCCGCGGGCGGCGTCGTCACGCTCACTACCCGCTCGGGCACCAACGAGTTGCACGGCAGCGTCTTCGAGTTCCACCGCAACAGCATCCTCGATGCCCGCAACTTCTTTGCCGCCACGCGCCCCCCGCTGCGGCTCAATCAATACGGCTTCGCCCTCGGCGGCCCCATCCGCAAGGACAAAACACACTACTTCGTCAGTTGGGAAGGCACCCGCCAGACCAGCGCCGTCACGCCCCTGCAAACCGTGCCCACCCTCGCCCAGCGCAATGGCGATTTCTCCGGCTTGCGCAATGCCGCGGGCAACCTCGTGCCCATCTACGACCCGGCCACCACCTCCGGTCGCGATCGCCAGCCCTTCCCCAACAACATCATCCCCGCCAGCCGTTTTGATGCCGTCTCGCGTGCCGCTCTCAGCTACTGGCCCTCGCCCAACCGCGCCGCCACGGCCACCGGCGCCAACAACTATTCGGCCAACAACAACAGCCGCCTCGACCGCAGCATCCTCGTCGCCAAGATCGACCACCAGCTCCGTCCCAACCACATCCTCATGGGTCGCTACTACCTGAACGACGCCGGCATCGCCAATCTCGGCACCTTTGGCAACCCCGTCGCCGACCCCAACGCCAACACCAACGACGTCCGTGTGCAGAGCGCCCTCGGCAGCTACGTGCGTGTCTTCCGCCCCACGCTGGTCAACGACCTCAAGGTCTCGTTCTTCCAGCGCAAATTTGTCGATGCCCGCTACGGCACGGACGAAGATTACGCGAGCCGCCTTGGTCTGACAGGCGTCAGCAAGGCCGCCTTCCCCAACTTCGCCATCCCCGGCTATACGGCGCTCAGCGCCCCGCCGGGCCGCAATCAGACGCCGATCCGCGACACGCAGATCCTCAACAATCTCGCCTGGTATCGCGGCAATCACTCGCTCAAGTTCGGCTTTGAGTATCGCCGCGCGGGCAATAGCGAGGTGCGCGATCGCGGCTCCTCGGGCATCTTCACTTTTGTGCCCCAGTACACCAGCCTGCCCGGCAACGCGGCCACCGGTGACGGCTTTGCCACGTTCCTGCTCGGCGCCGTCAACTCGGCCAATCTGCAGATCTCCGACCGCATCTCCACCCGCGCGTTCTACCTCGCTGGTTATGTGCAGGACGACTGGCGCATCACCTCACGCCTCACCATCAACCTCGGCCTGCGTTGGGAGACCGAGTTGCCCCGCCGCAGCGTTGATAACAGCCAGAACAGCTTCGACCTCGCCCGTATCAATCCCGTCTCTGGCACGCCCGGCGTGGTCACGTTTTCAGGTCGTAACGGCGTCCCGCGCAATGCCTTCCGTACCGACTGGAACAACTTCGGCCCCCGCATTGGCCTGGCCTACCGGCTCAACACCAAGCGCGAAACGGTGATCCGCTCCGGCTTCGGCCTCTTCTACGGGTCCACGGTCAGCAACACGATTGGTGACGTTGCCTCGCTCGGCTTTTCCACCACGGCTTCGCTCGTCGTGCCCCAAGCCGAGTTCCTGACGGCGATGGAGCTGCGCAATGGCTTCCCTGCCGTGACGCGCCCCCCGCTCGACGACGCCTTTGGCGCTGTCGCCCCCGGCGCGCGGCCTAACACCTCGGTCGGCTACTTCAAGCAGGATCAGGTGGCCCCGAAGTCGATCCAGTACAACTTCAACATCCAGCGCGAGGTCGCCCGCGAGACGATCATCGAGCTCGGCTACATGGCCAACGTCAGCCATCACCTCACCGCCAACGATCTGACGCTCAATCAGGTACGCCCCGAGCTCATGGGCGCGGGCGACGCCCAGGCCCGCCGGCCCTTTCCGCAGTTCTCCAACGTCACCTGGCTCAACCCCTCGATCGGCAACTCCACCTATCACGGCGGCTATGCCCGCCTCGAGCGCCGCTTTGATCGCGGATATTCGGTACTGGCCCACTACACGTGGTCGAAGTTCATCGACGACGTGGCCGGCGCGGATGAATACGGCGACCCCGGCAGCTACATGGACGCCTACAACCGCCGCCTCGACAAATCGCTCAGCGGCTCCGACGTGCCCCACCGCGTCGTGCTCACCGGCCTTTATCAGGCCCCGGCCCTGCGCGATCGTGGCTGGCTCGGCCGGATTGCCCGCAATTGGCAGATCGGCGTGATGACCACGCTCCAGAGCGGCGCGCCATTCTCCATCGTCACCTCGGCCAACACCACCAACGCCTTCAGTGCCGGCGCGCTCCGACCCAACATTCTGCGCAACGCCGCCCTTTCGAGCGATCAGCGCACGCTCACCCGCTGGTTCGACACCAGCGCCTTTGCCCAGCCCGCGCAGTTTACGTTTGGCAATTCGCCCCGCGCCGGATTACGCGGCGACAGCCGCCAGACGGTCGACGCCACGCTTTCGCGCGAGTTTCCGCTCACCGAGCGCTTCAAGCTCGACTTCCGTGGCGAGTTCTACAACCTGCTCAACCACGCCAATTTCGACCTGCCCGGCCACGTCTACGGCGCCGCCAATTTCGGCTCCGTGCTTAGCGCGCAGCCCGGTCGCGCCATCCAATTGGGGGCCCGAATCAGCTTCTAGCCAGCGGCCAATGCTAGCTTGGTTAAGCGGATGATTTCTTTTAACAGTGTCCAGAAGCAGTACGGCAAGCAGGTCATTTTCGTTGACGCTTCCTTTCAGTTAAACCCCGGCGAGAAGGCCGGTCTGGTTGGCCCCAATGGCGCCGGCAAGACCACGCTCTTCCGCATGATCATGGGCGAGGAAACGCCCGACGACGGCGATATCTCGGTGCCCAGAAAGTTGACGATTGGCTACTTCCGGCAGGATGTCGGCGAAATGGCTGGCCGGCCGGTGCTCGACGAAGCGATCGCTGGCAGCGGCCGCGTCGGCACGCTCCACCATGAGCTCACCGAGTTGCAGAACGCCATGGAAGACCCAGCTCGCCTCGACGAGATGGACAAGATCCTCGAGCGCTTTGGCGAAGTGCAGGAAGAATACGAGCATCTCGGCGGCTACACGCTTGAGGCCCAGGCCCGCGAAGTGCTCGCCGGTCTCGGCTTTTCCGACGAACAGGTCGATGGTGACGTCGGCGCGCTCTCGGGCGGTTGGAAGATGCGCGTCGCCCTGGCCCGCGTGCTGCTCGGTCGGCCCGACATTCTGCTGATGGACGAACCGACCAACCACCTTGATATCGAATCGATCGTTTGGCTCGAGTCCTTCCTGCGTAGCTATGAGGGCACGTTGCTGATGACCTCGCACGACCGCGAGTTCATGAATCGACTGGTCAACAAGATCGTCGAAATCGACGAAGGCGAAATCACCACCTACACCGGCGACTATGATTTCTACGAGCGCGAACGCTCCATTCGTGAGAGCAACCAGCAGGCCGCCTTCGCCCGCCAGCAGGCCATGCTCGCCAAAGAGCAGCGCTTTATCGAACGCTTCAAGACCCACGCCGCCAAGGCCGCCCAGGTGCAGAGCCGCATCAAGGCGCTCGACAAGATTGAGAAGATCGAGCTGCCCAAGAAGCGCCAGGTCGTCAAGTTCGACTTCCGCGTGCCGCCGCGCAGTGGCGATCTCGTGGCCGTTATCGAAGACATCCACAAGTCCTACGGCCCACGCATCATCTACAACGGCTTCAACTTCACCATCCGCCGTGGCGAACGCTGGGCAGTAATGGGCCGCAACGGCGCGGGCAAGAGCACTCTGCTCAAGATCATCGCCGGAGCCACCAATGCCGACCGCGGCATCGTCAAGCTTGGCGCGAGCCTCACCATGGGTTACTTTGCGCAGCATGCCCTCGACGTGCTCGACGCCGACCTCACGGTGATCGAACAGTTGCAGCAGGATTTCCCCAAGGATTCGATCGGTTCGCTGCGCACCCTGGCCGGCGCCTTCCAGTTCTCCGGTGAAGAAGCCGACAAGAAGATCCGCTCGTTGTCCGGTGGGGAGAAGTCCCGCCTCGCCATGGCGCGCATGCTCTTTAACCCGCCCAACTTCCTTGTGCTCGACGAGCCCACCAACCACCTCGATCTCGCCACCAAAGAGATGCTGGTGTCCGCGCTCAAGGATTTTGAAGGCACGATGATCTTCGTCTCGCACGATCGCGCGTTTCTGCGGGGCCTGGCCTCACGCGTGCTCGAGCTCAACGGCGAGAGCGAGCCCACCCAATACCTCGGCAGTTATGTCGAGTACGTTGAGGCAATGGGCCACGAGGCGCCCGGCATTCATTCCTGATCCAGTACATTGGGAATCGGATGTTCGAGGACTTGAGCATCCGATTCCCACCTTGCGTCAGCGTGCCAATTGTTGATGATCTGCAAATACGGGGGCATTGACTTGCAGAAGATTGTCACACTCAGCGCAAATCGCTGAAGGCGGGGCAGGCTTCGCTCATCGTATTCGCGCGTGAGCCGTCCTCCCCGATTCCCTCCAAAAGCTCGGCAAACGTTTGCAGCGGCGCCGCTGTGCCATTCTTGCCGGTCGATCTCACCTTCATCCACTGATCGGCCGCGCTCAGCGTGTAGCGCGTATCCACCGTCTGCACGGTGATGATGTGGCCGTTCGGCACACACAACTCCGGATGATCAAACGGCGCCCGCTGATACTTCACCCGGTCATCCGTCAGGGCTTTCATAAACGCCACCAGCGAGGCGCGCTCGGTGGCATTGAGGTTCAACCGCCGCACGCCCGGCCCGGTGCCACCCGTGGTGATGTCGCCACCACGGTTATAAAACTCCACCACCTGTTCGAGCGTCGCGTGGCCGCCATTATGCATGTAGGGCCCGGTGAGCTCGATGTTGCGTAAGCCAGGCGTCTTGAACGCGCCCTGCCCGGCGTTGGCGGTGCGCGCCAGTGGCTGCCCAAAGTCATCACGCGCTCCAAGGCCGATATCATCACCCACTGGCGTCACGCCCGTGCGGAAGAATCCCGTATCCGTGCCCGCATTGAGCCCGCCGCGTCCACCGCCACCAGCATTCGTCAAGGCCCCCACCGAGGCCCGCGTAAACTCTGATCCCGCATGACAACCCGCGCATCCACCACGCCCGCGGAACACATTCAGTCCAGCAATCTGCTCGGCCGTCAGCGCCGCCGTATCGCCCGCCGCAAAGCGGTCATAAGGGGAATCATCCGACACCAGCGTCGCCTGATACTGCTGCAGCGCCAAGCCGAAGAATAAGGCAAAGTTCCATTCCGCCTGCGAGTAGCCCTCAATCGTCTCGGTAGCCGCCCAATACTCGGGCCGGAACGCCGCCTGCACCAGCGCCCCATAGCTATACTCGCGCGCCAGGCCCAGCCCGCCGGTGCCCACATACGGGGCGAGCACGCTGTCGTCGAGCGCTACCTTTTGCTTGGCCAGCGGCCGCAGCGTCAGCAGGCGCCGCCCGAGGTTCTGCCAGTTCAAGCCGTCGTAAGCCATTTCCACGCTGCTCATCGGCGGGCCCACGGCTTGCGAAGCAAGGCTCGCGTTGGTGAGGTTGATGCGCTCGGCGCTCAGTGCCCCATTGCGCCACGCCATCATGTTCGCCCGCGTATCCGAGGCGCCAAACGGATTGGCGCCATTGAATACATTGCGCGCCCGGCCATCCCAAAAGTTGCGCGCGTTGAATACCGCATTGATCACCGAGGGCGAGTTGCGCCCCGTCACCTGCCGCAGGTTCAAGCCATCCACGGCAAACTTGGCCACATCCGCCAGGTCATAGCCGTTGTCCGAACCATCGTCGAAATTGATCGTCGTGTACTTGCGGTGAAAACTGCCCGCCGAGCCATATACGTTCGAGCTCGTCCGCAACACTTGCGAAGCATTGTTGGTGGGGTCGGCCACCAGATGAAACGGAAAGTCCGCCGTGCTCAGCCGCACATTCATCGGCACGGTCGAAGTGGTGCTGGCCAACTGGTGCTGGGAGCGATGATCCGCTCCGGCGTGAAAGTGGCAAGTGGCGCAAGCCGTCCTCGCGTCCGAGCCCACCTGCATATCCCAGAACAACGCCTTGCCCAGCACGATCAGCATCTGCCGGTCTTGCACATAGGCGTCGAGCCCAGCGGGCAACGGCACCGGAACAGTCTTCAGTGAGGGTTGTGCCCCCAGCTGCATCGCCAGCAGCAGAATCGTCGCAAACTTAACCCAGGCCATTGGTGCCCTCTCGGCAAATGGATTTGCTACTTCTCGTGCGGGTGTGGCGGCGGCGGTGGTGGCATTCCCCGGCGCATTCCCCCGCGCGGCATAAACCGCTCAAACGACTCCCGCTGTCGCGGCGTCAGCGTCCCGTTAAAGGCCGACTCCGCTCGCGCGTTGATCGCCGCCAGTTGCCCGTAGTAGATCCCTACGGTCGCCGCCAGCTTGTCGATCTCCTCGGCCGAAGCCGAACGGCGTACAGCATCGCGCAAAGCCCGATTCGCCTGTTCCAGCTTTTCTTCCACCGGCTCGGCCTCGCGGTCCGCATCCTTGAAAATGTTCAACGCCTGCGTGCGCTGTGCGTCACTCAGCTCAAAGCGCCGCGACATGTCATCCACCCGCCGCTCCGCAAAGGATTGAAAGCCACGCCGCTCCCCAAATCGGGGCGGTTGCGCCGGGCTCACTGCCGCCGCAAGGGCCATTCCCATACCGAACTTCAACAACCAATTCGCGTGTTTCAAGGTAGCTGCCTTTCATCTTGAATGGACGTATCGTTTTCGTCCAGAGTTCGCGTGTAAAGCGTGCGCAAAGAAGTCCTTACAGCTTCTTTACACCTCAGCCCACCGGTGGCTCAAACTGATAGCCCAGCCCGATGCGGGTCAAGAACATCGCGGGCTTCTTCGGGTCCTCTTCGAGCTTTTGTCGCAACCAACCCACGTGCACATCCACCGTGCGCGTGTTCATGTTCGAGTCGTAGCCCCACACCTGCGACAGCAGCTCTTCACGGCTTACCAGTTGTCCGGGCCGCGCCGCAAAGTAGCTCAGCAGTTGGAACTCGCGTGCCGACAATGTCACCAGCGCGCCATTCAGCTTCACGACGGCCTTCACCTGATCGATCTGCAAGCGCCCAAAGTGCAACACCTTCGCCGGCGTCGGCGGCTGCATGCGCCGCAGCAGCGCCTCGACACGCGCCAGCAGCTCCGCCATGTCAAACGGCTTCGCCATGTAGTCATCCGCGCCCGTGCGCAGGCCCAGCACCTTGTCGCTGATCTCGCCAAAGGCAGTCAGCATCAGAATCGGCGTCTGCACGCCGTTCTCACGCAGGTCGCGACAAACGTCGAGCCCGCTCTTGCCGGGCAACTGCAGGTCCAGCAGGATCAGGTTGTAGCTCCCCGCCAGCGCTTTGTCATACGCCCTCTGGCCATCGGCTTCTACCTCCACCTGGTAGCCCGCTTTCTTCAGCCGGTCGCTGAGGGGGAGCGAGATCGCGGCTTCGTCTTCAACTAGCAGAATCAGTGCACTCATTCTGTGGCAGACCTCAATGTAATGTGAAACGCGGTACCTCGCCCCAGCGTGGATTCGACCCTGACTTTGCCCCCCATGGCCTCCACGCGAGTCTTCACCAGATGCAGGCCCAAGCCGGACCCCGCATGCCGTCCCGATTTCGCTGCTCTGCCCCGGTAGAACGGCTCAAACAACTGGGCCTGATCTTCGGCGGCAATCCCCGGACCACGATCCGCGACGGTAATTCTGATTGTGCCCCGCTCGCCTTCGGTTGTCACTACCAATCCCAACCATTTGCCCTCACCGGCATACTTGGCGGCGTTTGCCACCAGATTGGTCAGGCACGAAGCCAGCAGCGATCGATCCGCCATCGCCATCGGCAAGTCCGCGTCCAGCCGGCAGTCGAGCTCAAAGTCGCGCAGCAGATTCCGCTCCTGCTGCAGCACCTCATCCACCAGCGGCGGCAGCATCAGCGGCTCGAGCAGGATCGACTCGCTCCGCCCCGCGGCAAAGGCCAGAATCTCTTCCACCCGCGCGCGCAACCGTTCACCCTGCTCCGCGATCAATCCCCCATACTGCTGCGTCTGCTCGACGTCTGTAATGCCGTCCTTGAGATTCCCCGCCAGCATGGTGATCGCCGTGATCGGCGTCCGCAGCTCATGCGACACACCGGCGACAAATGCCGTCTGTCGCGCATTCAACTGCTGCGCCTGCCGGATGTTGTGGCTCAGCAGAAACGTCCCGGCCAGCAGCACAAAGCTCACCGCCAGCCCTGTTCCCAGGCTGCGGATGCGCAGCGCCGCCACCTCGGCATCGAGTGCGCCCGGTAGCGGCGCCGCCCCCATGCGCCACTGCGTCGACATGCCATCGGGCAACAACTCCCCCTCGCTGCGCGCCGCCGTCTTCACGTTCGGATGCGAGTCAAACAGTACCTGGCCCGCAAAGCTCACCACTAACCGGCTCTCCACCAGCCCGCCGGCAAACAGGCGCGACTGCAGGGGATTCAGATAGCGCGCCCCTATCTGCTCGAGGTTGGGCGCCACAATAAACACGCCAGCCAGCCGCTCTGGCGATGGTTCCTCCACCACGGCCTTGTTGCGGGATGCGGCCCGGTAGAATACGGCTGCCGTCTGCGCCGCCACCCACGGCCGCGCATACCAGCGCCGCGCCGAGGTGAGCGACATCAGGTCTTCGTAGTGCAACAGCTCGGCCGGCAGTTGCCGCCACGCCGCCGGCCAGCTGACCGGTTCAAACTCGAGTGTCTGCGGGTTCAACCGGCTCAACTCCGCCATCTCCGCATCGACGTAATACACGTTGTAGGGGATAGGCGATTCCGGGTAGAGCTCATTCTGCACATCGGTGCACAGCGCCTTTAAGTCCGCGTCGAAGCTCTGCCGGAAGCTCGCCGTGGATCGGGCAAACGCATTGTTCACGCGCTCCAGGTAGGCGTCGCTGAGGTCATTGCTCCAGCGGAACTGCAGCACCACCAGCACAATCAGCGCCAGCCACATCACACCCACGGCAACCCGCAGGACATTCGGCTTCAGGCTCAGACGATTCATCACAAGCAGAAAGGGCCGCCCCGAAGGACGGCCCTTTGCATTGTACTGGACTCAGGTTCGGTTTAGCGAACGTGGATCAGCGACGGATTGCCCGGCACATAAGCATTGTCCGAACC
>CAZBTA010000020.1:0-36247 GCA_964494515.1 uncultured Bryobacter sp. | reverse complement strand
CCGGCCAGTGTGGCGAGCGTCCAGAAGAACCCGCGCTTCAGGTCGCGACTGTGATGCGCCTCAACAATCTGCCGCGCGTCACCCAGCGAGTTTTGCAATTGCGCGAGCCGCACGCCGTCAACATGCCAGCGGTAAGCGCCCTCGGGCCGTACCAGGACGATGTCTTCACCATCGATGATGAAACGCTCCTTCTCGCCCGGCTCCAATTGGATCGAGGGCATAGGCACCGGAGCGATCGCATGACGGTCGGCCCGCTCGCGCAGCAATTGGCGGGTGGTCTGATACAGCGATTTGCCGGCGGCTTCAAGCGAACGTGTCGCGCTCTCGAGCTCATCCACCGGCGCGGTATCGAGCGATTGATCGAGCAACCGCCAGGACACATAGATCGTCGCCCCCAACGGCAACAGCGTGGTGACGAGAAACAGCACCAGCAGCTTGTCACGCAGGCGGCTCATGGGGTCTCCAGCCCCGCCAGAGTGAACGAGCGGCTCATCGCTGTGTAGCGCGACTCCTTGGGATCCGGCGGCCGCGAGAAGATCTCCACCAGGACCCCCAGATCAACACTGCCCTGAGGCCGGATCGGATTCGGAATCCGCAGCCCGGCGGTGCGCACCTCAAGCTGCAGCGTCAACGGTCTCGTCTTTTCCACATTCGGCAGTGGCAGGCGCATCTGGCCCAGGCACCACCCTGCCACCGCATCCCCTTTCAGGCGCGATGCCGTACTCACCGGAGTGCGTGGCATGGCCTGCGAAAGGTGGACGGCCGAAAACGTCTCTTCCCACAAGTCATAACTCAGGACAAAACGATGCAGGGATCGCCCGAGTGGCCGCACACCGTCAAACACCTGCAATTGGAAATCGAACGTCACACTTTGACCATTGCGCAGGCGATCGAGCGGCTTACCCTCAAGGAAATTAAATTTGGGCGCGGCGGCGACGATTTGGCCGTCATTCAGACGTGGCACGAGCGTCTGCGCAAGACCCATCGTCCCGAACAGTGCAAGAAGCGCGATCTTCCGCGCGCCAATCAAAAGTTCATCCCCACCAAAAAGATGGGTTCAATAGATGAGGAGCGGATCGGAATTGCAACCATAGCCGTGATTCCACTGACGACGAAACCAAGTCCCGCCGAGTGCCTCAGAACCATTGGACGTCCCGGATTCCAAATGGTTCCAGTGTCATAAACGGCGCGTACCACGCCGCTGCGGAGGTCTGTGGAAAAATGCGCCATTCGATTGGCGCCAAGCGGTGCGAGTTCAAACTTGTTCCAGCCACGCAAAGTACGCGTATTCCCGAGAACGAAGCGATCAAGCACCGGCGCATTCCCATCAATCCCCCCGACAAGTGCGCTGAACTGAACGGAGTTCTTACCCGAGATCAGGGTGAGCTTGCTCTCCCCGACATGTCGTTGATAAGAAAAGTCCGATCCGAAAGAGTTGGCGGCCGCGCGCAGGCTGTAACCTGCCTCCAGAGTTTGCGTTCCAGTGGACCCAAGCTGCGACTGTCGAACGTAGCGCAGATTAGTAATAACAGCGTTTGCCGCCTGGATCCTCGCGACCGGAAGTTGATATTCGAGTTTGTTGAAGCTCATTCCGGCTCTGAGCTCCAGCCCGCGCGCCAGCTCGACGACGATTGAGGGTTCGACGTTCATGCGGGCACGATAAAACTCGGGGGATTCTTCGTTGCGCCACTGCGAGCGAAACGTCTCCCCGACCAGTTGAAATCTGACCTTGCCATCCCGCGCCAGCGGCACACCAAAGCCGCCGCGAAACCCGGTATAACGCTCGACCTTCTCGTCGTTATCCGAGACAAATCCGAAGTTCCAGTTCGTTCGCGCGATCTGCCAGTCGATGCCGGCGCCGAGCGAAAAATTCTGCTTCGAGTGGTAAGCGAGGCGGGTGCTGTTGAGGTCAATAATCTTGCGGGTGCGCTCGAGAATGAACAGGACGCGGATCTGATCCTGCTTCTCGCCACGGCTCACCGTGCGCACTACCTTAAAGCCCGGAAACTCCGAGCGAATCTTGCGTTCAATCTCGTCGATCAGCTCCGAACGGAAGGGGCGACCGATCAGGTGGTCGATCTCACGCTGCAACCCACGCGATAGCGCCGCCGCGGCGCTCTGCACAGAAATCTTCTCAATGCGGTACCTCGAATTGACGTTTGTCTGATCCGTCAATTGAAAAGCCACGGCCCTCCCATAAGGGGCCAGGAGGACCGTGGTCGCCAGCAATGTGGCTAAGAGGCACTTCATGTGCCCTTTTTAAATGCACACCTCATGCCAAACGCCAAGTTATTGATTTCAGAACACTAACAAAACGTGTGCCTGTGCAGCCCTGCCTCAAGTGTCACTGTGCAGCCACACCTTGCGCCTGCCTTACACTTCGTTACAAAATCCCTGCACCGTCGGCGCGACGTGCCTGCATCCTCTCAACGGCATGATGAATCGCTACACTTTTTACACAATCTTTTCCGCCACGCTGCTACTGGGCGCAGATTTCTGGAAGGCGAAGTTGCCGCCGGAGTGGACGCCCAAAGAAGCGCAGCGCCTGCTGGAAAACTCACCCTGGGCACGCGACGTGGAGCCAGAGTTCCAGATGGCTGGAGGTGGGGGAATGCCAGGTGGTGGAATGGGAGGCCCCGGTGGTGGAATGGGTGGCGGTGGTATGGGTGGTCCCGGCGGTGGCATGGGCGGGCCAGGTGGCGGTGGTGGTGGCATGGGCGGCCCTGGAGCGGGCGGTGGTGGTGGCCGTCAGATGCCCAAGCTGCGCGTGACTTTTGAAACAGCTCGCCCCGTGATCGCTGCCAAAGGCATCCTGGACATGAAGGATGTGTTCTCGCCGCTGCAGAAGCAGTTTGTGGTGATCTCGGTATCTGGCATGCCCATGATGCCAGGGCGACCGCGCGGCGCCGAGGGCATTCCTCAGGAGGGCGCCGAAGAACGCTTGCTGCAGCTCACCACGCTCAAGCTGGGCTCTGGCGTCACAGTACAGCCAGCAGAGGTCAAAATGCAGCAGACATCGACGGGATCCGTCGTAGTCTTCGCCTTCCCACGCAATGAGCTGGCCCTCAAGCCGGGCGAAAAGCAGATCACCTTCAAGACATCCATGGGCCCGCTTCAGGTTCAAACCAAATTCAACGTCAAAGATATGGTCTTTGACAAGGAGCCCTCGCTCTAGCTAATCGATAACGCCATTGCGTAGCGCAAAGCGCACCAGCTCGCCCGTGGAATGCAGATTCAGCTTTTCCATGATGCGACCGCGGTGCGCTTCCACCGTGTAAACACTCAGGTTCAAACTGGTGGCAATTTCTTTATTTGTGCGGCCCTCGGCGATCGATTGCAGCACCTCGCGCTCGCGACTGGTCAACAGATCCAGCGGATTCGTCACATGCCGCCGGTAGTCGGTCAGCACCGCATCCGATACGGCGGGGCTCAGAAACGCTTCGCCCTTGGCGATCACGCGCACCGCGTTCAACAAGTCCGTTTCGCCGCTGTCCTTTAGCAAATATCCTTTGGCCCCAGCACGCAGAATCTCGCGGACATAAACGGAATCCTTATGCATCGACAACGCCAGCACTCGCGCCCGCGGCGCCACTTCGGCGATGCGTCGCGTGGCTTCAATGCCATTGAGCTCGGGCATCGTCACATCCATCACCACCACTTCCGGCTGCAATGTGTTGGCCAGCTCCACGGCTTCCTTGCCATTGGAGGCCTCGCCCACTACTTCCAGATCATCCTGCTGGTCGAGGATCATTCGGAACCCCTTGCGCACGACCGTATGGTCGTCAGCCAGCAATACGCGCGTCTTCCTGTTCTGCATCGACACCTTTCCAGTTTGCCAGCGGAACTGCGACTTCAATCCGCAGGCCCCCTTCTTTTGGAGTCAGAATCTCGAGCACTGCCCGAATCTCCTGCGCTCTCGCTCTCATTCCCGTCAGCCCGATGGAAGGCTGCGTGGGACGCTCGTCCTTACGCATGCCGCGGCCATTGTCCTCGATTGACAGTATCAGGCTTTCCTCACGCGGATGTAGCTCCACGCGTGTTTCAGTCGCGCCGGAATGTCGCGCCACATTCGTCAAGGCCTCCTGGGCGATGCGGAACAAGTGGGTTTCCACTTCATTATCCAATCGTCCGGCAAACGAGCACGCGTAGGTGGTGCGGATCCCCGTGCGTTGCTCAAACCCGTCGGTGAGCCAGCGCAATCCGGCATCAAGACCAAAGTCATCGAGGATCACCGGATGTAGCAACTGTGACATTACGCGCACATTGGCGATCGCCTCATCCACCAGCTTGATGCAATCCGCGCGACGCTCGGGAGAATCCACGGTGGTCGTCAGATTTGCCTTGATCGCCGCCAGCGATTGGCCCAGTTCGTCATGCAGCTCGTGCGAGAAGCGACGCGCGTTCGATTCCTGATCCTGCAACATATGCCACGAAACGCGGCTCAGTTCACTGGCCTGCTCTTCAATCTTGCGGATGTTCGCCCGCGCAAACACCAGCGTCACCACCGCGCACAACAGCGCCAGAATCAGACAAGCCCCCAGCAGGATACGTGAGTTTGCCGCCAGATCGCGCGACCCGGTTTCGATGCGTTGCTCGGTCAACTCCATACGCTTCTCGCTGGCCTCAAGCAGCTGTTGTTCGATGTGGACCACTTTGTCATGCAGGTCGAACAACGGCTCGAGATCCTTTGCGGTCAATGGCGTCGTGCGCCCCACCGCATCACGCATGCCGGCGGAGAACTTCTTGACTGCAACCTCGAGGGCGCGCCAGTTTTCTGCCTCGGGCGTGCTGGTCGCGCTCAACGCAACATTGGCCAGCGCCTTGTCGGCCGCTTCTAGCTCGGCGAGTAAACCTTTACGATCGAATGGCACGGCGCCCGGCGCCAGCTGATGCAGCACGGTAGCCATCGAGTGCTGTCCGGCCTGCACATCATTCAACAACCGCGCCATAGCCAATTGCTCGCGGCCCACCTGCGCCGCGTCGTCTTCAATGGCGCGCGTACCATTCACCGCGATGTAGCCGGCCAGGCCAAGCAATGTCACCACCAGCCCAAAGCCCGCGGTCAACACGCGCACCACGACATGTTCGGTGATGCGATTTTGCCTGATGTCCACCATCCCCACAGTCTAACGGCCAGCCAGCAGCTGTGCGAGTGCTTCCGCCGCGGGGATACGGGGGGTGATGAAGAACGCTGGGAACAAGCCCCCCACCACCAGCGCCACCACCGGCACCGAGAGCGCCAGCCGCTCCTGCAGGCGAGCATCTACGATCGGCGTCGCCACCGTCGGGCGCCTGCCCCAGAATAAGCGCGACGCCATGCGAAACCCGGTAATCGCATTCAAAGCCGTGGCCAGCGGCAAACCAATCCCCAGTAAGGGGTGGGATTCGAGCGAGCCATGAAACAACAAATCTTCCGCGGCAAATCCCAACGTCCCTGGCAGGCCAATCAAGGTAAACACGGCCACCTGAAAGAACACGGCTAACCGCGGCGCATGATTGCCCAGGCCATGGAACTCGCGCGTCGTCTTCACCTCTGCCGTGCGCGACTCAAGCACCGAATACACACACACGAGCGAAGTCGTGGCCAGCGAAACCACCGTCCAGTACACCAGCGCGCCCGAGATGCCTTCCACATTGCGATTCTCGAGTCCCGCCAGCACAAACGATGCCTGGCTCGTGCACATCAGCGCGAGAATGCGGCGCGAACTGGTGGCCGGCAATGCCAGAACCGCCGTGTATGCGGCATTGAAGATCGCCAGAATGCCGAGAAACGATAAGGCGTCCGCCGCCATGTCGTGAAACTCCGGCACCAGGAATCGAATGATCAGGTACGCGCTCAAATGGCTGTTCAGAAACAGGTTGATCCGCGGCAGCGTGCCTTCCTCAAACGCCATCGGTACCCAGAAGTGGAAGGGGAAGATCCCCTTGCGCAACAGCGCGGCGATCAACAAGAGCGCAAACGCCGCCTGCTTTTGCCCTGCGCTCATCAACACCGCGCCCAGGATCAGTGTTACCGCGCTTGCCAGAACGATCGACCCGGCCCGGGATTTGCGAAACGGTATCACGGTGATCGCCCAGCCCAGTGCAAATCCCCAGATCGATCCTGCCGCATACGCGATCGCAGTCCCACCGATGATCATCAGCAGATCACGACGGTTCTCGCCTTCAAGATCGCGCCGCGATGCGGAGAACCAGGTCACGGCCGCAATCACAAAGTAAGAAATCAGCGCAATCACGCTGAACGAATCGAATAGCAGCATTTATCCCTCCACCCGCTTCAGCACAATCCCCTTGCTTGGTCGGTGATCCTCACGCGCCCCGGGCTCGAGATCCGTCGCCCATTCGGCAAATGCCAGCACTGGCCGGATGATAAAGCGATCCAGCGCGGCATCAAAGTAACCACGTTCCAGCCCGGCCCGGTATAGCGCTGCTTGCAGCTCCGCTGGAACAAAGCGGTCGTAATGCTGGCCGGTGCGGCCCAGCGCGCCCCCGGTAGCCGAATGCATGCGGCGGTAATCATGCAACATCGATGGCGCTCGTAAAAACTGCAGCGTGCGCACCGCCGCATGCCCCAGCAGGTGCACCAACGCCAGCGTTTCAAACCCCAAACCCACCTCAATGAAGATAATGCCCAACTGCGCCATGGCGGCATATGCAAGCGAAGCCTTCGCATCAGTCGCCACCCGGTGTACCAGCGTCGCGATGAACGCCGTAATCGCCCCCACAGCAACCACCGCCACCGTAGCAACCTGCGATGCATGGATCACCGGCGCGCTGCGCATTAGCATGTAGGCGCCTAAGTGCACGGAGATTGCCCCGTAGAAAATCGCGCTTGAGGGCGTCGGGCCTTCCATCGCGCGCGGCAACCAGCCAAAGAACGGGAATTGAGCCGACTTACCAGCCGCCGCCGCCAGCAAAAGCAAGCCGATCAGCGTTTGGTGACCGTGTACGTGCGAGGCAAGTTCTGAAAACTCGGCCGTGTGGGCCGTGTAATGCAAGGCAAAAATGCCGAGCAGCAAGCCAATATCAGCGATGCGATACGTGGAGAAAACTCGCAACGAATTGCGAACCGGGTCTTGCCGTTCCTTGAAGAACCCGATCAGCATCACCGAAGTGATACCGACCAGTTCCCAACCACCCAGCAGCAAGTCGTAAGAGGAAGCAGCAAACGCCAGGAGCGAACCAAACGCAAACAGAAACAACAGCTGGAAAAAGCGGAAAAATCCCGGGTCACGATGCAGGTACCGCGCGCAGAATGAACTGATGATGCCAATCAGAATCACCGTCAGAGTGATCAGCGGCAACGAAAGCCAATCCACTCGCAACTGGATAAAGAACGCATACTGACCTGCGGCAAACCAGTTGCCAAGTGGCACATCGATCACTCCCCCGCCCTGCTGGATCAGCTTCGCCAGCAGCACGGCGCTGCAGATGGCAAGGCTCAAAAACACGAGCTTGCTCAACCGCCGCACCGCCTTTTCACTCGGCGTGCCACCAACCAGCCAGACCACACCCAACAGAAGAAACGCGATGCCGGGCGCCCCCACAATCCAGGCTAAAAGTAATTCCATTTACGACCTCACTCCCACCTTCGGTTCAATGCGAGCCATCGGCAGGTGTTCGATGTGCCCCTCGTACCACTCGCGTGAAGAGCCGACTTCGAAGAGCTTCTCATCGTCGCCCTCCATCGCCTCCCACTTCCCTGCTCCCCGGTAGGCAAAGATGCGGCCTCCCTGCTCGGGATTCATCACCGCCATCCGGATCCACTGGTTCTCCAGCCATTCGGTCAAGGCGGGCGAGGCGTGAATCGTCGCCAGCAATCTCTCGGGCGTCGTCTCAACAACGAAAAGAATCCTTACCGGCTCATGGATCTCCACCGTCTGCAGCGCAAGCCCGGTGCGCAGATCACCCTCAAAGCCGTTCATCACCCCCAGCAGGCCGGTAACGTTATGTGGCAACTTGGTGCCGCAGCCATAGCGCTCGTTATCCACCGTGGAGAAATAGTACTCGAGACTGATACCACCACACACCGGAATCACCGCGCCAAGCACGGCGGCAAGACCGGCGTTCTGCGGATCCTGCATCGCGTCATAGCTGATCAAAAAGCTGCGCCGGTCAAGAAACAGCCCACGCGTTGTGCTGCGCCGGCCCACAATCGCGACAGCGTTCGTGCCATGGCCATACTCAGGTCGCGGCTCGGCCAGATGCTCCGCCCGCTCCTGCACATGCCGCAAACCATCGAGCGGCGTCCGCATGCCTTCAGCCAGCTCAAAGCGACGCGTACGCTCATGAGCACTGCGGGCGCGGGCCTCATCGAGCGAGTGGCGCAAGCGCTCAACGTCTCGCACATGCGTCTTCGGCAGATCCTCAAGGTCATAGAGATCAATCTGGTCATTGCAGGTATCGTGATACCCACCCACAAACCAGGTGTCTTCCGGGATCGAAATCCCCCGCTCTCGCAATCCCGTTCTCACGTCCGGCCGATTGGCCATCGCGGCAAACAGGCGCGCATTCGGCCCGCCACGACGTCCACCACAAGCGCCACAATCGTATGCCGACTCATGCGGATTATTCACCGTCGTCGAGCCATGCCCCAGCACCACCACCAACCGCGCAATCGCCTGCCGCAATCCCGCCGGGCCCAGCACGCGCGCTACGATATCGATCTTTTCCTGTGTGCTGTAGCCCGGCAACAATCCTTTTACCGCCTGATGACCACTTTGATCCGTCCGCATGAAGGCAAGCTCGGTACGAGGCTCCGGCAGGACGCTTTCATTCAGCCAGGCGGAAAAGCGGCTGTACACCCGCGGACTCAATACCCGCACCGTCAGCGGAAACAAACTGAAGATACCGAGCACGCTCGTGCCCAGCCAGCCACGCACCAGCGTGCGTGAACTCACAAACCAGGCGCGAGCCATGCGACCGAGGAACTTGCGCAACGCCCGGCGCTTGCCATGCGTTTCTTCGTATCCCTGCGCCGGCCGCTCCACAATCGCGTGCCCTGGCTTGACCACCACGGGGCACAAGGCCACACCGCTTGGGTCATCAATGCCGCGATAACTCATCGCCACCCCAAAGAATCCCGCCGCGCCAAACGTTTCGATATCCGGATCTGCTTCTTCGAGATGCCGCCGGATGGATTCTTCGCGTTCATCGATGCAGAAGAAGACCTGCGCCGCCATGCGTGCCTGCGGTTCGCTTGCCCGCTGGGTGCTATGTTCCTGCAATGGCAAGAGAATCTGCCGCTCATGCCGGCGTTCATAGGCCAGGTGCCAGCAGCGCCGCCGCTCGATGCCATCAAAGGCATTCACGCTCTCGCGGAACGCGTTCACCCGCCGCACATCCCAGCTCTGCACCTCGCTCAAAGTAAGACCCAGCAGTTGGCTGACCTGATAGTATTGCGCCGCGCCTACCTGGCGCCGGGCCTCTGCCTGCTCCGCGGTTTCGACCTCGGGATGCCGCCACCCATTCAGGCTCACGTAGAGCCCGTCAACCGCGCTCACCACCAGCAGCAACCGCAAAGCAACATAATCGATCAGCTTGGCGGGCAGTATCTCGTGGGGGGCCAGCTCCGGCTCTGTCTCAAGCATCCGCACCATGCCGGCCCAACCCGGCAATGCCAGCAGTTCGGCCCGCAAATACTCTTCCACGGCAGGGCCCTTGATCCCCAGATGCGCCAACGCCTCAGTAATTGCTTCCTCAGCCGTAAAGTCCTTCCAGCGCACCACCCACTGGTGCAATTTGCGTAGCGAGTTGGCTTCAACAGCCGCCCGCTGCAACAGCACGCCCTTGGCCGCCTCCCACAAGCCTTTCGCGCGATTCGCCATCGGCCAGTAGGCGAGCCCCTGATCGAGGTATGCCGCCGTCAACTGGATCAACAACGACTGGATCTCATCGTCCACCATGGGCCGGGCCGGCAAACGCGTTTCGGGCTCACAGACGGGAGTTCGCTCTAACCAGTACTGAAACAACTGCCGGTCGGCCTCCGACTCGATCAACCCGCCCTCGTGCAGTTCCCAGTCGATCGATTGCGGGCGCAACTCGCGCATGCCCGGCATCATCATCACCCGTCGCAGTTCAACATCAATACCCGCCTCGGCCAGTACCGCGTCAATATCCGCCTGCTTCACCCGTCCCCGCGTATAGGCCTCACGGTAAGCCGTCTCGGCCAGATAGGGCTCGGCGCCAAAGATCCGGCCCGCTTCGGCTACGGCCTTTTCGAACGGCATGTGCTGAAAAGCGTGCAGCGTGTTGTGATGCACAAACACCCCGATCGGCCCCTGCGCCGGCAGGTAATGCGCCAGGTGTTCGACGATTTCAGCCAGGCTGTGGTGTGACTCGTGCTGCTTTCCCATGCGATCGTACAGCCAGTATGCGCTTTATCCATGCGCGAAACCTATCCCCCCGACATGGGGTTCTTTGTACCCTTTCAAAGGTATCCCCCCTTTCCCGGCTGCCAGGCTCCCTTAACGGGGCTATAGCTCCCGAGTGCCATTTCAGCCCATTCTTGGTGCTACAGTCATGGCGAACCATACCGAACCGATGCAGACCACTCGCCCCGAGGGACCTATCCCACGGGGCACTGCCGAAGGCCTGAAGACCTATTGGAAACAAGACCTTACGTCTGGATTTCTCGTGTTTTTGATTGCCCTGCCGCTGTGCCTTGGCATCTCGCTCGCGAGTGGTTTTCCGCCCATCGCCGGCATTTTCACCGCCATCATCGGCGGCATGCTTACCCCTCTGCTGTCCAATTCCGAGCTCACCATCAAGGGACCAGCCGCCGGGATGATCGTCATCGTCCTCGGCGCCGTGCAGGACCTGGGCCAGGGTGACCCGCTGTTGGGCTACAAGCGCGCGATCGCCATCGGAGTAGCTTCAGGCATAATTCAAATCATTTTCGGATTACTGCGTGCCGGTGCGCTCGCCGAGTTCTTCCCGGTGGCTGCGGTTCACGGCATGCTGGCCGCCATCGGCATCATCATCATCTCCAAGCAGGCGCACATTGCACTCGGTGTAGGCCCGCACGCCAAGGAGCCGCTCGAGCTGCTGGCGGAGATTCCGCACTCGATCATGAATCTCAACCCAGAAATCGCCATGATCGGTGGCATCAGTTTGCTGATCCTCTTCCTGCGCCCCTACCTCAAGAACAAGTGGATCCAGGCGATTCCCGGTCCGATGCTGGTCCTGCTCGTTGCCACTCCGCTCGCCATGTACTTTGACGTCTCCCACCAGCACCTCTACACCTGGGCTGGCCACCAGTTCCCGATCGGTCCGCAGTACCTCGTGCACCTGCCGGGCAGCTTGCTTGGAGCGATGAGCTTTCCTGATTTCTCGATGATCTTCACCCCCGTGAGCCTCAAGTGGATCGTGATGTTCTCCCTGGTCGGCAGCCTCGAATCTCTGCTCAGCGCCAAGGCGGTCGACCTGCTCGACCCCTGGCAGCGCCGCACCAACATGAACCGCGATCTGCTCGCCGTTGGTCTGGCCAACACGTTGGCCGCCTCGATCGGTGGTCTACCGATGATCAGCGAAATTGTCCGCTCTTCGGCCAACCGCAATAACGGCGCCCATACCCGCTGGGCCAACTTCTTCCACGGCTCGCTGTTGTTGCTGCTGGTCGCCACCGTGCCTGCCCTGCTGAATCAAATCCCGCTGGCGGCCCTCGCCGCCATGCTGGTCTTCACCGGATATAACCTGGCCTCGCCCAAGGAGTTCCGCCACATGTGGATCGTGGGCAAAGAGCAACTGGCGGTTTTCTGCGCCACGCTGGTCGGTACACTCGCCACGGACCTACTGCTCGGCATTGCCATCGGCATCTTCGTCAAGTTCATCATCCATATGGTGAATGGCTGCAGCATGCCCGCAATGTTCAAACCCAAAACCCGCATCGCCCAACCCACCGGCAACGCACCGATTCTGTACGTCCAGGAAGCCGCCGTGTTCACCAACTGGATCCCGCTCAGCAAGCAAATCGCCGGCTTGGCTCAACATCAGCGCGTCGTGGTCGATCTGTCTAGAACGAGGCTTGTCGACCACACCGTAATGAAGAAACTGGAAGAAACAGCACAGGATTGGTCGCTTGAGAATCGCGAGCTCGTGATCACGGGCCTCGATAATCACAAGATGCTCTCGCCGCACCCCCATGCGGCGCGAGTAGCAGCCACCATATGAACAGACTTTTCCTCGCAATCCTGATCCTGTTAACGCCCGCCGCGGCCCAGATCGACGATAACGCTCATGCCTGGTTCAACTACTTTGGCGATCACCCGGTCGCCAAATCGAGATGGGGCATTCACCTTGAGGGTCAGTGGCGGCGCCACAATGTAGGCCTCTCCTGGCAGCAGTTGCTGTTGCGACCGGGGGTCAACTTCCAGCTCACCAAGAATATCCTGCTCACCGGCGGCTACGCTTTTGTGAACACCTACCGTTACGGCGATTTCCCGTTCCGGGAAAACTTTCCCGAACATCGCTTCTTCGAGCAGGTGCAATTCACCAACAAGATTCGCAAAGTCGAGATCCAGAACCGGCTCCGCTTTGAGCAGCGCAACTTCGGCGGCTATGTTGCTCGCTATGAGAATCGCTTTCGCTATATGCTGCGCTTCAACGTGCCCCTCAAGGGCAAGTACTACCTCGGCATGTACAACGAGATTTTCTACAACTACGGCAAGAACGTCACAAACAACGTCTTCGATCAGAATCGCGCCTACATCGCCATCGGCCATCCCCTGCCCAAGGCCTCGCGTCTCGAGATCGGTTTCATGGAGCAAACTCTCCAGCAGCGCAGCGGCCGCGTCACCGAGCACAACCATACGCTGATGATTTCAGTGTTCTCCAAGCTTCCCTTCTTCACCAGATAAAGCTTTGGGCCCGCCATCCCCTGCGGGATAGCGGGCCCAAGTGTTTGGTTCGATCAGCTTTTAGAACGTGTAACGCAGCGCCATCTGCAGGTTGCGCATGTCGCCACGCGTACCGCGGATGAGGCCGAAGTTCGGGCTCGCGATGTTCGTATCCGGGTTGCCCCAGTTCGGATGATTCGGCATGTTGAACGCCTCAAAGCGGAACTGCAGGTTGTGACCTTCCGCATAAGGCATCTTGAAGTTCTTCAAGCTCGAAAAATCCCAGCGAACAAAGCTCGGTCCGATCAGCGTGTTGCGACCGACGTTACCGTAGGTGCCGTTGGCTTGACGTGCGAAAGCCGCCGTGTTGAACGCGCGCTCGGTCGAAACACTGTCGAGCTGCGGATTCTGCCCCGTGGCGTTCGGACGGTCAAAGAACGCGCCGGTATTCGACGTGTCCTGACCATTGGTCACCGTGATCGGGAAGCCCGACTGGATCGTGATGATGCTACCCAGCTGCCAACCACCAATCACAGCATTGGCCAGCGGATTCGTCACATTCAGCGCCTTGCCCTTGCCGATCGGCAGGTCATACAGGATGCTGGTCGCCACACGGTGTGCGGTGTTGAAGCCCGACAGACCACGTTCGCACTGACGGCAGCCGCTGTTCTGCGGGAACAGCGTGTCGCCACCCTGGTTACGAATCGCCGAAGCGGTATCGATCGACTTCGACCACGTGTAAGAGATCAACGCGGTCAGGCCGTTCGAATAGCGCTTGGTCAGCTTCATGCCGAGCGAGTTGTAGTTGGCGTTGCCGCCGTTATCCACGAGCTGGATGCGACCAAAGTTCGGGAACGGCGAGCGCAGCGCGAGCGAGAGATTCGACACGGCGGGATCCACCGGAATCGACTCGTTGATCGCGCGGAGACCTTCCAGCCGACGCGACACCGAGCCCATGTAGCCCACTTCATACACCAGGTTGTTCGAGAACTCACGCTGCACATTGAGCAGGTAGGTCATCGTGTAAGGCGTACGGCGGTCATACGGGTTGGCGAACGTGTAGGGACGACCAACGTTAGCCACGCCACCAGCGATGGAGGCGAGCGCATTGGCCCAGGTCAGGTTCGGCAGGGTCTGCGACGAGTTGTCGCGCAGGCGGCCGGCCAGGTTGCGAGCCATGTCAAAGCGCGGGTTGCCGGTGTCCTGCGAGTAGAACGCGCCAGCACCAACACGGATCACCGTCTTCGGATCAAGCTGATAGCTCAGGCCGAGGCGCGGTGCCCAGTCGTTGTTGTCGCGGCCCACCAGACGATTGCCCAGCGAACCGTTGCAGCGCACGTCGATATCCGTCCAGCGCAGGTTGATACCTTCGTAGCAGTTCTGCCGCGAAGCGCCCTGGCGCATGAAATACGGATACAGGCTGCGGTCGGCGACCACAGCGGCCAGCGGATTGGTCGGACGGATGTCGTTCGGCACAATGCCATTGAACAGCGTGCCCGTCTGGTCTTCCCACGGCGGCGTGTTCTCATAGCGCAGGCCGAGCGTCAGCGTCAGCTTGTTCGAGACGCGCCACGTGTCATCGATGTAGAACGCAAAGCCGGTGGACCGGAACTGCGCCCGCGCGATCGACACAGCGGCTTCCGCCTGGAACGTCTGGCCAAGCAGGAAGTCGGCAAACGCGTTGCCCGAATTCGCAATGGACGGCAGACGTGTGGCGTTACGGTCAAACGTGAACTGACCACGGGCAAACTGGTTACCCACCTGGTTGTACTCGTCACGACGGATTTCGCCACCAAACTTGAAGCTGTGCTTGCCGCGCGTCCAGCTCACATTGTTGATGAACTGTATCGCGCGATTGTTGTTTTCATACGGACCTTCCGACGAGTTGCCAAAGCCGGAGTAACCGGTCAGCGACACGTTCGGAATACCCCACTGCACCGGCGGGCCCGAAGACAGGCCGGGGATCCTGAGTTCGCCGACAACGTCCTTGGTAAACGCCAGCTCGGGGCCGGTCGTGTTGTAGAACTTCGTCAAACCGAAACGGAACTCGTTCACGAGCGAAGAGGTCAGCACACGGGCATTCGTAACCGTCCACTGCGAAGCGTCCGTAATGATCGCTTCACCGTTCTGTTGCAGATTGCCGGTCAACTGATTCTCATCCGACTTCGAGTAACGGCCAAACCAGTTCGAGTTCGACGATTCGACGAAGTCAAAACGCTGAATGAACTGATCCTTGTTGATCGGACGACCCAAAGCGATTACGTGATTGTTCGCCGCCAGCGCCGCATTGTTCGGCGCCGGATAGTAGGTGAGCAGCCGCTGCGAAGTCGCATCAAAGCGCGAGCTCGGAATCGTATTGTTCGGGAACGGGCTCGCCGACACCACGCCGTTGACAAAGGTACGGGTCGCCGGGTCAAAGATCCCGCCGGCCACGTCGCCAAAGTTGCCACCGCGCTGTGCCGCCGTCGGCAGCGTATAGATACCCTGCACGTTACGGCGCTGGCGGAACCACTCGTAGTTGCTCATGAAGAACAGCTTGTTCTTGCCGTTGAAGATCTTCGGCAGCACCACGGGGCCCGAAAGCACAAAGCCAAACTGGTTCCACTTGAACGGATCCTTCACACGATCCGGACCCGTAAAGCGGTAGTTCCGCGCGTCCATCTTCTCGTTGCGGAGGAATTCGTACATCGACCCGTGGAAGTTGTTACCACCACCCTTGGTCGACACGTTGATCTGTGTCGCGCCGCGGCCGAATTCAGCCGGGTAAACACCCGTCTGCACCTTGAATTCCTGCAGCGCTTCGGCCGACGGGAAGATTACGTAGGTGTTGAAGTTGGGGTCGGTGTTTTCCACACCGTCCAGAGTGAACCGATTAAAGTTGTTACGCATACCGGCCACAGAAATGTTCTGGTTGGCGCGGTCACCACCCTGACGACCATCCGCCTGACCGGCCGATGGGAAGCCAAAGCTGACGTTCGGGGCAAGCGCGGTCAATTGCAGGTAATTGCGGCCGTTTAGCGGCAATTCCACAATGCGCTTCTGTTCCACAACCGTGCCGACGGTGGCGTTTTCCGTTTGCAGCGTCGCACCAGACGCCGAGACTTCAATCGTCTCCGACACCTGGCCCAGTTGCATCGTGATGTCGACGCGGATCGACGCCTGCACCTGGAGTTCAACATTCGACTGCGTGCTCGTCTTGAAGCCCGCTTTATCCACCTTTACCGAATACGTTCCGGGCACCAGGGCCGGGAAGGTATAGATGCCTTCATTGTTGGTTGTGGTCTGACGAACCGCGTTCGTCGACGCATTGGTGATGGTTACATTGGCGCCTGCAACCGGTGCTCCCTGGGGGTCAGTCACTGTCCCCGCTACATCGCCCAGGGTTTGGCCAAATACTGCAGCCGAAAGCATTAACAACACTGTTAATAGCGAAGCAAACTTTGCTCGCATGCAAATCCTCCTGAAGTTGGCTGATTGGTACTTGGAACTCTATCACAACCGCTGAAACCAATTCTTAACGCGGCCTCAATGTTAGGATGTCCCAAAGGCAATGAAGCTCTCTCTGGTCGGCATACTCAAGTGGCTCGGTGTTTTCGCCTACATTGCGTACGTCGTCACCCAGCACGAAAACGTACAGCAATGGCTCGGCCCTGTCGCCAATTCCATGGGCCGGTCCAATTTTTACAACATCATGGGCACGGGGGGCGCCGTCATGACGCTTGTCACTGTTGTCTTCTTTTGGCGCTGGTCAGGACGGTCTGCCGCTAAAACGCACCTTCGTGTCCACATGACAATTGCCCTGTTCGCGGTCCTCGTCAGCTTTGCCCTCCTCACCGTCAACAACGCCGAAATCATCCACTACCCTCAGTACGCATTCCTTTCCTTCATGCTTTTCCCTTACCTGATGGGCGTCGGCGAAACGGTCGCCTGGTGCGCCATCATCGGCCTGATCGACGAAGGCTATCAGTACTTTGTTCTCCATCCGAAGTGGGGCGTCCCCTGGGATTTCAACGACGTCACGCTCGACATTTGCGGCGGCTGGGTCGGCGCCATCCTCATCGCCAGCGCTTACCGCGCCATTCCGCAGACCTCACCCCGCTGGTGGAATCGCGCCGGCATCGTCTCCATCGTTGGCGCCATCGCCACCCTTCCCCTGCTCACCTGGCTCAACCTCATCTCGCTCTACGACAAAAAAGGCTACGTCGGCTTCTGGTTCTCGCTCAGCCGCTTTAAGCTCGACGGCTTCTGGTTCTTCGACGAAAGCTGGGGCCCCCGCATGATCCACTTGCTCACCCCCGTCGAGGGCCCCATTGTCTTCCTCGTGCTCGTTCTCTCAGCCGCCATGCTCGATCGCAAGTTCGCGTTTACCAAATGACCAACCACCGCCGCTGGCTGCCCCTGCTTATCATTTGCCTCGGCCTCGGCCTTTATTTCCGTGTCGCCGCCCGCCACCACCTCGTCTTCACTCCAACCGGCGTCAACCTGCAGGAAACCGACGCCTGGTTCCATGCCCACCTCGCCGAAGCCTTTAACCAGCAACTGCCCACCCCCACCCAACTCGATCCCTACGCCACCATGCCCCATGGCATGCGTGTCGAGGCCGGGCCCCTTCTCGATCTGCTGGTCGTCGCCGCCGTCAAGCTCACGGGTCTACCCGTCTTCACCGTTTGCGCCTGGTGTCCCGTCGTCCTCTGGCTGCTGCTACTCGTAGTCGTCTTCTTGCTGGCCCGCTCAATCTTTGGCCCCGTTGAAGCGCTCGTGGCCACTTCATTTGCCGCGGTGCTCGCCGGCAACTACATGCGTGTCAGCAGCCTCGGGTTTCACGATCATCACGTCCTCGAATCTCTCCTTTGCCTGCTCACCCTGCTACTCATTTCACGCGAGCGCCACTGGTGGGCCGGCCTCGCACTCGCTGGCTACCTGATCACTTTTCTCGGTGGCGCGATCCTGGTCGCGTTCCTGATCTTCTGGCGCGTCCTCGCCTCTTCCGCCCCTTCGCACTGGCGCACGCTGCTCACGGCGTTCATCCTTTTGCTGCCCTTCTATCAAACCCTCTGGATGGAATACAGCCTCGCCAGCCTCACCGCCGCCCTGGCGCTGGAGCTCTTGTACGTGGTTCTCAAACGCCCGCTCCACCGCTGGCTCGCCCTCGGTTCGGGGGCAATCCTCGCCTCGTTAGCCGCCTGGAAGTTCGGCGTGTTCACACTGGCAAGAATGTTCTCGGTCGGCCGCGGCGCCGCCACCGTCCACGAGATGCAATGGCTCACACCCGCCACGGCGTTTCAAAACTTCAGCATCCTCGGCCTCGCCATATTCTTTGCCGCCTGGCCTCTCCTCCGCTCGGCCAACCCCTTCCATCGGCTCATCATCGTCGTATGCGGCAGCTTCGCGATCATGGGTTGGTTCCAGCTTCGCCTCGCTTACTACACCGCGCCTCTGCTCGCCATCGTCGGCGGCTATCTCTTCACTGCCATGCAGTCCCGCTTCGGTAACCCATCTTCCGCGCCCCTTGCTTCCGCCCTCTTTCTTGCCGCAACAATCCTCCCGGCGGTTTATTCTGCCAATGCGTCCCAGCACGAAGACCACGGCGTTGCCAAAGACTGGCGCGAAGCCGCCACATGGTTGCGCACCAACACGCCCGAGCCCCTGCCCCAAATCCCCTACCCCACGTTACTTCCCTTCACTCGCCACTATCAAAATCCCCCCACCGCCTACGGCATCCTCGCCTGGTGGGAGTTCGGCTACACCATTGAGACGCTGGCCCACCGCATCCCTTTCACCAACCCCACCCAGCACCACGCCAAAGAAGCCGCCCAAATCCTGCTTTCCACCAGTGATGCAGAATTCCGCGTCCAACTCGCCCGGCATCACTTGCCGTATGCGGCGATCACGCACGACATTCCCTTCCTCTTCCGTGGCGCCGGTTTCTTCGGTCGCTTCCAGAATCTGGTGATCTGGGCCGATCAGCCCGCCGAGCGCTTCACGCAGACCGTCAACATTCGCGAGAGCACTGGTGCTATCCGGCCGGCTACCGTCTTTTATCCCGATTACTTCAAGACGGCCGCCGTTCGCCTTCTCCTGTATGGCACACGCGAGTACACACCCACCAGCCACATGTGCGTGCTCACCTACGCCGGCTCGCCCACCCCCTTCATGGAGTGCTACGACAAAGCCGCCGACCTCGCCATCGCGCTGCGCTCCCCTGGTACCGTGCTGGTCAGTGACAACCCCGAATTCAGTTGCATCCCCCTCCCCGCCTGGCAGGGCCTTGAGCGCGTGTATCAATCCCGCGAATCCATCGGTCGCTTTGGCGGCGTCGAGGCACGCAGCCTGCAAATTTATCGCCTCCAGCCCACTCCCACCTCGATATCATCAACAGAGTCGCAATGAATCGAGACCGCAAGTTCCCCCGCCGCAGCTTCAACTGGTTCCAGAATCCCGACAACCTCGGCATGACCGCCGTCTACCTCGAGCGCTACGCCAACTATGGCCTCACGCGCGAAGAGCTCCAGTCCGGCAAGCCCATCATCGGCATCGCTCAGACCGGTTCCGACCTGTCCCCTTGCAATCGTGTACACCTCGATCTCGTCGATCGTGTCCGCGATGGCATTCGCGATAGCGGCGGCATCCCCTTTGTCTTTCCGGTCCACCCGATCTTTGAGAATTGTCGTCGCCCCACTGCCGCTCTCGATCGCAATCTCGCTTACCTCGGCCTAGTCGAGATCCTCCATGGCTACTTCTTCGACGGCGTCGTGCTCACCACTGGTTGCGACAAGACCACGCCCGCCTGCCTGATGGCGGCCGCCACCGTCAACATCCCCGCCATCGTCCTCTCCGGCGGGCCGATGCTCAACAGCTATTACAAGGGCAAACTCGCCGGCAGCGGCATGAGCTGCTGGGAGGCCCGCCGGCTTCACGCCGCCGGCGCCATCGACTACGACGAGTTCATGAACATCGTCATGGCCTCGGCCCCTTCGCCCGGCCACTGCAACACCATGGGCACCGCGTCTTCGATGAACTCCCTTGCCGAAGCCCTCGGCATGAGTCTGCCTGGTTGCGCCATCATCCCCGCCCCCTACCGCGAGCGCACGCAGATGGCCTATCGCACCGGTCGCCGCATCGTGGACATGGTCAACGAAGACTTGAAACCCTCCGACATCATGACCCGCGAGGCCTTTGAGAACGCCATCACCGTCTGCAGCGCCATCGGCGGCTCCACCAATTGCCCGCCCCACCTGATCGCCATCGCCCGTCACATGGGCGTCGAGCTCAAGACAAAGGATTGGGAAACGATCGGCCATGAGATCCCCCTACTCGCCAATGTCCAACCGGCCGGTGAGTTCCTCACCGAGAGCTTCCACCTCGCCGGCGGCATCCCCGCCATCATCGGCGAGCTCATGACTGCTGGCAAGATCCACACTTCGCCCCTCAACGTCTCCGGCAAGACCATCGGCGAGTGCTACGCCGATTCCCGCTCCACCGATCACAACGTCATCCGTCCCTACAGCAATCCGCTTGCCCCCAACGCCGGCTTCCTCGTCATGGACGGCAACCTCTTCTCAAGCGCCCTCGTCAAGAGCAGCGTCATCGGCAAGGAATTCCGCGAGCGCTTCCTGAGCAATCCCGGCGACGAGAACGCCTTCACCGCGCGCGCCATTGTCTTTGAAGGTCCAGAGGATTACCACGAACGCATCAACGACCCCGCGCTCAACATCGACGAATCCTGTATCCTCGTCATCCGCGGCTGCGGCCCCATCGGCTATCCCGGCGCCGCCGAGGTCGTCAACATGCTTCCGCCGGATCGCCTCGTCAAGCTCGGCGTCAATCAGTTGCCTACTCTTGGCGACGGCCGCCAGAGCGGCACCTCCGCCAGCCCTTCCATCCTCAACGTCTCGCCAGAAGCAGCCGCTGGCGGCAACCTCGCCATTCTCCAGACAGGCGACCGCATCCGTGTCGATTTCAATCTGCGCAAGGTCGACGTCCTGCTCAGCGACGATGAGATCGCCGCCCGCCGCGCCACCATGCAATTGCCCATCGCCCAGACGCAGACTCCCTGGCAGGAGTTCTACCGCAATCACGTCGGCCAGCTCGAGTTCGGTGGCGTGCTCGAGTTTGCCGTGGAATACCGCAACCTCGGCCAGCTCATCCCCCGTCACAACCACTAATGCCTCGCGCCCAAACGATCGACGCGCTCCGCCTGCTGGCGAGCCTCGTCCTTGTCGTGGGACACATCTGTGGCGAACGCCTGCTTGGCGAATCACTCAAAGACATGCTGCTCAGCGGCGTGTCTTCCGCCACGTTTTGCCTGATGTCGGGCTTCGTCGTGGTTTCAAGCAGCGGCTTCTGGCAACTGCCGCTTCATGTCACCCTGCTCAAGCGCGCGTTCCGTCTCTACCCACCCCACTGGTTCGCATTTGCCCTCACGCTACCCATGGCCTTCCTCGGCCGCCAGCACCTCGACCGCTCGCTCATCCCCGAAACTCTCGCCTGGTGGGGCACTGGCATGCAGGCCTTCCTCCCGCTCGACCACTTCTACACCTACTGGAATTACCCCGCCTGGACCATCACGCCCCTTCTGCTCGGTGGCCTGCTCTTGCCATGGATCCGCCTGGCCCGCTTGCGCAATTGGCCTACTTCCAGCATCTGGTCGCTGCTCATCATCCTCACCTTGCTCCGCATTCTGTTTGAGGTGCTGCAGGGCCCACCCCAGGGTGCTGACGAATTGTTCGCTCGTCACAAGGCCGTTCTGCCTCGTGTCCTCGCCGTGCAAATTGGTGGGCTTGCCGCGCTGCTCTATCAACGCTCACGTCCCTCAGTCTTCTCGCGGGATGTCACGCTGATCACGCTGCTGGCTCTCACCACTCTCACCGTCGTCATCGCCCGCCGAACGGGTGGCATTGGCCTTATCTACACCATCACCCATGGCCCGTACATTCCCGTGGGCCTGTTGCTCATCACCAGCGCCTACGCCAACACCGGCCGCATCGCGCGCTTGTGCTCTCATCCGCTGATTGCGCGTGGCGCTGAAGCCTCCATCCTCATCTGGTTGCTCCATGTCCCCATGTATGCGGTGATGACGCGCCTCGCCTACAAGCTCGGCTACCCAACCCACATCATCGAAGGCTGGCCCGGCGCCATTGCCACCATCCTCGCCACTCTCATCACCGCCACCCTGCTGGCCCCACTGCTCCGCTTCACTCGATACCGAGCGTCAACTGCACCGCCGACTCCGGAAACCCCGGCTCCCGCATCAACGTGAAGTCCTTACGGATATGCTCGATGTCGAGAAACGACAAGTCCTCCATCAGCGCCCGCGAGATCAGATAACGGCGATGACACTGAAACGGATCTTCCTCCGCGCACATGATCGCCGTTGGCGACTCCTGCGATCGCCGCACCAGATCCCGCAGCGCCGCCTTAAACCCCGATGTTTGCCGCAATTCCGTATTCGGCTCCTTGCGCCGCCCCCCCAGATCCTTCCCGCCCCACACATAATCTATCCCCGCCGCCGCCAGTGCCTCCCGCAACGGCTCCTGGTTGTACTGCGGAGAAAAACGCGACGATGGGAATGTCCGCACATCAATAACCTGTGCGATGTTGTGAGCAAGAAGCAACTTCACAAAATCCTCGATCTTGTGATTCGAGTGCCCGATTGTGAATAGCGGCTCCATTGCCTGTTAAAGAAAGAGTACCCAATGACGCGCTTCGACCGGAAACATTTCCTTCTCGGATGTTCTGGCCTTCTTTACGCCCAGCAGTTCCCCGACGTGCCTCCCGACAAGGAGAAGCCACGTCGTCTGCCCGATGGCACGCTCCAATCTGACGCGATCCTCAAAGAGGAACAAAAACGCATGCTCGCCGATGCCGCGCGCCTCACCGAGCTATCCACCGAGGTGGAGTCCGAGCTCAAGAAGAACGGTCAGTTCATTCTCAGCCTACAGTTGCTCAAGAAACTCGAAGAAGTCGAGAAGATCGCCCGCCGCATGCGCTCACGGCACAATCGCTAGATCGGCAGCTTCAGAAAATCACGCGCATTCGCAAAGCAGATGTTGCGCACCATATTCCCCACCAGTTGCTCATCGTTCGGCAGCAATCCCTTCGCCATATCGTTGCCCACCAGATTGCAAAGCGTCCGCCGGAAGTACTCATGCCGCGGAAAGCTCATGAACGACCGTGAATCCGTCAGCATCCCGATAAACCGCGCAAACAACCCACAATTCGACAGCGCGTTCATCTGCCACTCCATTGCTTCCTTCTGATCGAGGAACCACCAGCCCGACCCAAACTGGATCTTCCCTGGCACCGATCCATCCATGAAGTTGCCGCACATCGTCGCAAACGCGTAGTTCTCATTCGGGTTCAGGTTGTAGAGCACCATCCGTGGCAGGTTACCCTCCTGATCCAGCCGGTCGAGGTACGCCGCCAGCGCATCGCCCTGCGGTGCATCCCCGATCGAGTCAAACCCTTTGTCGGCCCCCAGCTTCTGGTAAGCCCGCGTGTTCGCATTGCGCCGCGCCCCCAGATGGATCTGCTTCGTCCACCCCTTACCGGCATCCAGTCGCCCAAGGAACAGCATCAGGTAGCTGGCGTAACGGTCAAACTCCTCGTCCGTCACCACCCCACCCTCGCGCGCCTTGTCAAAGATCGCCGCCGCTTCCTCTTCTTCACAGAAGTTCGCAAAGCATTTGTTAAACCCGTGGTCCGACAAACGGCACCCGATGGCATGGAAGGCATCGTGGCGCTGCCGCAGCGCACTCAGAAAATCGGCGAACGAATCAATGCTCACGCCCGAGGTCTCATACAGCTTTTCAATCCACGGCAGAAACAGCTCCGGCGTCTGCACGCGGAATGCGCCGTCCGGTCGGAACGTCGGAAACACCTTCGCCGGGCATTCGCTCTTGGCGATCGCCTCATGCCAACGCAAGTCATCTGCCGGATCATCAGTCGTGCAAACAGCCTTCACGTTGAACTTCTTGAAGATGCCCCACACCGTCAGATCCTCGTTGCCCAGCAGTGCATTGGCCCGCTCCCACACGCCCCGCGCATTCGCTTCGCTCAGCAGCTCATCAATGCCGAAGTACCGCTTCAGCTCGAGGTGCGTCCAGTGATATAGCGGATTGCGCAGCGTATAGGGCACTGTACGGGCAAAGGCTTCAAACTTCTCCGCCGGCGCGGCGTCCCCCGTACAATGGCTCTCCGGGATCCCGTTGGCCCGCATCGCCCGCCATTTATAGTGGTCGCCTTCGAGCCAGATTTCAAACAGATCCGCGAACCGCCGATTCTCCGCAATATCCTTCGGCGGCAGATGCGAATGGTAGTCCAGAATCGGCTCGTTCGCCGCATATTCGTGATACAACCGCTTGGCTTGAGCCGTCTCGAGCAGAAAATCGTCGTGGATGAATGACATGAACCCAATATCCTACCCCAAGCCGCCCCTTCCCGCCCACCTTGACCCGACTGTCATAAACGCGTTATAAATGCTTAAGTCCTTTTTTCTCAAGGGACTAGTCTCACACAAGGGGTAATACATGAATCAGTTTCGCCATAGGAGTCTCGTCCTCCTTGCCGCGACCATGTTGCTGCTAGCACTTGTTGCCGTGCCAGTAGCAGCTCAAACACTGTATGGTTCGCTTACCGGTCTGATCGAAGATCCTTCTGGTAGCGTCGTTCCTGGGGCCAAGGTGGCTCTGACGAACACCGGTACGGGTCAGGTTTACGAAGCCGTAGCCGACTCGAACGGTATCTACACTATCACCAACGTCCTTCCTGGTGTTTATGACCTCAAGGTCACCCAGCAGGGCTTCAAGACGCAGACCCGCTCCGGTCTCAACATCAACGCCAACGTTGTCAACCGTACGAACATTCGTATGGAAGTAGGCGCTTTGACCGAGCAGATCACCGTCGCTGCTGACGCCGTCACGCTGCAGACCGACAAGGCCGACACCCATGCCGAAATCAGCAAGGGTCTCGTCAAGTCGATGCCGCTGCCTGGCTTCCGCAACTACCAGAGCCTTCTGAACCTCGTCCCTGGCACCACGCCGGCCGCGTTCCAGAACTCTGCCACCGACAGCCCGGGCCGCTCGCTGACCACCAACGTCAACGGCACCAACCGTAACAACAACGTCACCCGCATCGACGGCGCCGCCTCCGTGAACCTCTGGCTGCCGCACCATGCCGGTTACGTCACGCCGGCTGAAATGGTCGAAAACGTGAACATCACCACCACCGCTGGCGACGCCGAACAGGGCTTTGCCGGTGGCGCTTCGGTCATGGTCATCACCAAGTCCGGCACCAACGAATTCCACGGCAGCGCTTTCGAATACCACGACAACCAGCGCCTCCGTGCCCGCAATTTCTTCTTCACCCCCACCACCAAGAAGCCCGTCCGTATCTACAACAACTTCGGCGGCACCATCGGTGGTCCCATCGTGAAGAACAAGCTGTTCTTCTTCTACTCCTACGACAACACCAAGCAGCGCGATGGCGCGTTCGGCACCTACAGCGTCCCGACCGCTGACATCCGCACCGGTAACTTCGGCGCCTACAACACCACGATCTACGACCCCTCGTCGTCGACCACCGTTGCTGGCCGCACCCCGTTCCCGAACAACCAGATCCCTGCCAACCGCATCAGCCCGATCGCCCAGCGCATTCAGGCGTTCTATCCGAACCCGAACATCGCTGGCGCCACCCAGGCCAACTACGCCATCGGCGCCACCCCGCAGTTCAACCGCTACTACAACGACGTGAAGATCAACTGGAATCGTAACTCGAAGCACACCCTCTGGGGTCGCTACGGCCAGATGAACGCTCTCGTCGGTGGCCGCGGCGTGTTCGGCGACGGCGTTGGCCCCGCTCCGGGTTCCGACCCGGGTCTCGGCGACACCGTGGTTCGCAACATGTCCATCGGTCAGACCTACACCATCTCGCCCAACCTGCTGTATGACGGCGTGATCGGCTATCAGCGTCAGGACCAGGTCGTTCAGGGCCAGGACTTCGGTAAGGACTTCTCGACGACTCTCGGCATCCCCGGCCTCGGTGGCCCGGATCCGCGTCAGCAGGGCTTCCCGAACATCTCCATCTCCGGCTACAACGGCTTCGGCGTCCCCAACTGGATGCCCCTGTCGCGTAAGGAAGAAAACTTCACCGCCAGCCAGTCGCTCCGCTGGATCAAGGGCAGCCACAACTTCGCCTTTGGTTTCGACGGCGTGTACTTCCGCATGGCCCACTGGCAGCCCGAACTCGGCGCCGGCCCGCGCGGTGCGTTCGACTTCAACGGTGGTTGGACCTCCAACTCCGGTACCTTCAACAACCTGAACGCCTACGCCCAGTTCCTCCTCGCTGGTTCGAACTCGGTTCAGAAGTCGCTCCAGTACATTCTCGCCACCACGCGTGAATGGCAGCTCGGCTTCTACGCTCAGGATCGCTGGCAGGTTAACCGTCGCCTGACGGTCAACTTCGGTGTCCGTTACGAAAACTACCCGCTCATGAGCCGCGCTGGTGGCTTCGGTATCGAACGTCTCGATCCCGATTCCAACACCGTGTTCCTCGGTGGCCGTGGCAACGTGCCGAAGTCCAACAACTTCACCGTCAGCCAGCTGCTGTTTGCTCCTCGCGCCGGTATCGCCTACCGTCTGAACGACAACACGGTCATCCGCACCGGCTACGGCATCAACTACAGCCCGCTGCCCTGGTCGCGTCCGCTCCGCGGCTTCTACCCGCTCACGGTCAACTTCGCCTTCGTCAGCAACGATGCCAACAGCATCGCCCGCACGCTGGCTGATGGCGTTCCGCCCGTCACGGGTCCCGATATCAGCTCCGGTGCAGTTACCCTGCCCCCGGTTGCCGATATGCGCTCGCCCTACGCCGGCCAGATCACCCGTGGTTACACCCAGAGCTGGAACTTCACCATCGAACGCAAGCTGCCTGCTCAGTTCATCACGAGCGTTGCTTACGTCGGTACGCAGAGCGTCCACCTCCTCGGTGACCGCGACATCAACTCCGGTCAGGTCATCGGCGCCGGTAACGCCGGTCGTCCTTACAGCTCGCGCTTCGGCCGCAACATCGCCACTCTCATGTGGGATGGCTACCTGAGCTCGCGCTACCACGCTCTCCAGACCTCCATCCGCCGTCAGGCCAAGGGCCTCACCGTCCAGGGTGCTTACACCTGGTCGAAGGCCATCAACGCCGCTGACGACGAAGGTTGGCAGGGTGTCAGCTACAACTGGGGTCCCGCCTTCCGTCGCAACATTGCGGCTTCGGGCTTTGACCGTCGTCACGTGTTCCAGTTCGGCTGGGTTTACGACCTCCCCGTTGGCAAGGGTCAGAAGTTCACCACTTCCAAGGCTCTTGACTACGTCGTTGGCGGTTGGCAGCTCTCGGGCATCACGGCCGCCTTCACCGGCACGCCGTTCACCCCGTCCTCGCCCGGTGGTACGCTCAACCTCCCCGGCAACATCCAGACCCCCGATCAGGTCAACCTGACCGTTGGTCGTCCCGAAGGCATCGGTTCCACCGGCACCTTCTACGACACGAGCGCTTTCCGCGCCGTCACTCTGGCCGCTGGCGAAGTGGGCCGCTTTGGTTCGATGGGCCGTAACTCCCTCCGCAACCCGGGCGTGCTCCGTCACGATCTCACCCTGTCGAAGACCTTCCTCGTCACCGAGCGGGTCAACGTCTCGATCCGTGGCGAAGCGTACAACTTCACCAACAGCCGTCTGTCGACCGGCTTTGCCTCGACCGACGTTACCAACGTCAACTTCCTCCGCGTCACCAGCGCCACTGACGAACGTCAGTTCCGTCTGGCTCTTCGCTTCGGCTTCTAATCAAAGTCCGAACGGGAAGTTCGCAACAACAACGAAAAGCGGTCCGCTCCGGCGGGCCGCTTTTCACTTTTCTGGCAACATGGATCTATGCGTCTCATCCTGCTCCTCGTAGCGCTCTCCGCGCTCCAGGCGCAAACTCCTGCCCAGGCCGAAAAAGCCAACCGCGCCAAGTCTCTCCTCGCCCAAAACAAATTCGCCGAAGCCGCCGTCCTCTACACCGAGCTCGTCCAGCAGATCCCCAACAACCCCGGCCTCCTTCTCAATCAGGGCATCGCCCTCCATATGTCCGGCGCCGACGCCCGCGCCATCGCTCCTCTCGAGGCCGCCCTCAAGCTCAACCCCAACGTCACCCCCGCCCGCCTCTTCCTCGGCGCGAGCCTCCTGCGCACCGGCAAGCCCGCCCTCGCCCTGCCCCAGCTCGAACGCTTCATCGCCACCGTGCCCAACGATAACGACGCCCGCCAGATGGCCATCGAAGCCGCCATCGCCGCCGGCCAGCCTGCTCGCGCCATTCCCCACCTCGACAAGCTCGGCCTCTACTACGACCTCGGCCGCACTTACGAAACCCTCGCCGCCCAAACCTTCTCCCAGCTCGAAAAGCTCTACCCCGAGTCCGGCCCCTTCTTCGCCCTCCTCGGCTTCACCCGCAACAAATCGAGCCAGCGCCGCGCTGCCTTCTTCTTCTACCGCAAGGCCCTGGAGAAAACGCCCAACCTCCGCGGCATCCACGCCGCCATCGCCGAGATCTACCGCGCCACCGACCACCCCGAGTGGGCCCTAAGTGAAGAGGCCTCCGAAGCCCGCCTCCCTGCCCCTACCTGCCAGCCACTCACGCCCGAATGCGAATTCGTCGCTGGCCACTTCGAGAACGCCGCCCGCCTCGCCCGCACCACCTCTGTCACCGATCTTTACTGGCGCGCCCGCGCCTACCAATCCCTTGCCACCGACAGCTTCCAGCTCCTGCTCGCCCAGAAGTCCAATCCCGACTCCTGGCGCTACGCCGCCGAGCTCGCCCGCTCGCAAAACCTCCATTCCGATGCCGCCGAGGCGTGGCGCGAAGCGCTCAAGCTCTCACCCGACAACACCGACCTCAAACAGGAGCTTGCCTCCACCCTGCTCACGCTCAAGGCCTACGACGACGCCCAGCAGATCGCCACCGCCCTGCTCGCCAAAGAGCCCAACGCCCCCGATCTCAACCTCCTTCAGGGTGAGCTCTACCTCGCCCAGCAGCTCCCCGACAAGGCCGAGCCCTTCCTGCTCAAAGCCGTTAAGGCCGACGCGAAATACCTGCCCGCCCGCGCCTCGCTCGCCCGCGCTCTGCTCGCCCAGGGCAAAGCCACCGCTGCCCTTCCCCACGTCACCGCCGCCCTTCCCCTCGATACCGATGGCAGCCTCCACATCCAGCTCGCCCGCGCGCTCCAGTCCGCCGGCCGCGCCGAAGAAGCCAAGGCCGCCATGGCCAAATATCAGGACATCCAGTCCCGCAACAAAGCCCAGGAGAAAGTGATAGAAGAAGAAGTTAAGATCACTCCCCCCTGATGCTGCTTCCGGTTCTGCTGTTTGCCCAGATCCAGTTCGCGCCCGTCCCCACAGCACCGCCGTTTGAGCTGAACCACAACCCTACCCCACAGAAGCACATGGTCGAGACCATGGCCGGTGGCCTCGCCATCCTCGACTACAACAACGACGGCCGCCCTGACCTCTTCCTCACCAACGGCGCTTCACTCCCCGACCTCAAAACCAAACACGCCAATCGCCTCTACCGCAACGATGGCAACTGGCGCTTCACCGACGTCACCGCCACGGCCAATCTCTCCGGCGCTGGCTACTCCGTGGGCGTCGCCGTTGCCGATTACGATAACGACGGCCACACCGACATCTTCGTCGCCGGCCTTTACTCCAATCACCTCTATCGCAACCTCGGCAACGGCACCTTCGCCGAGGTCACCAATTCCGGCATCGCCTCAAACGAGTGGTCGGTCGCCGCCGGCTGGTTCGATTACGACGGCGATGGCCGCCTCGATCTGCTCGTCACCAACTACGGCCGCATCGACCTCGCCAATCCGCGCTTTTGCGGCGACACCGCCAACAACATCCGCGTCTACTGCCACCCGCGCTACTACGATCCCCGCCCCAATCAGCTCTATCGCAACCTCGGCAACGGCAAGTTCGCCGACGTCTCCGTCAGCTCCGGCATCGCCGCCCACCGCGGCCGCGGCATGTCCATCGCCTTTGCCGACTACGATGCCGACGGTCGCCTCGATGCCTTCGTCACCAACGACAACCTGCCCAACTTCCTGTTCCGCAATCTCGGCAATGGCAAGTTCGAAGAGGTCGCCCTCCTCGCGGGCGTCGCGATGGTCGACAGCGGCAAACCCGTCGCCAGCATGGGCGCCGACTTCCGCGACATCGACCACGATGGCCGCCCCGATCTCGTCTTCACGGCCCTCACCGGTGAGACCTTCCCCCTGTTCCGCAACGCCGGTCAGGGTGGCTTCGTCGATTACACCCAGCGCTCTCAGCTCGCCCGCCTCACCAATCGCATCGCCGGCTGGGGCATCGGCATAATCGACTTCGACAACGACGGCTATCCCGATCTGTTCACCGCCAACGCCCACGTCAACGACATCGTCGAAAAGTTCGAAGCCACCACCTATCGCCAACCCAACACCGTCTTTCACAACACCACCCGCGCCACCTTCGCCGCCGTGCCCAACTCCGGCCTTGAGAACACCCCCGCCGCCCACCGCGGCGCCGTCTTTGCGGATTTCGACGGCGATGGCCGCCTCGATGTCGCGGTCACCGCTCTTGGCGCCCGCCTTGAGCTCTGGCGCAACACCACGCCCCAGCCGGGCAACTACCTCGCTCTCAGCGGCCTTCCCATCGGCACAACGGTACGCCTCGGCTCACAGGTCGCCACTGTCACCACTGCCATCAGTTACGCCAGCTCCGTCTCCGCCCCGCTCCACTTCGGCCTCGGCCCCCGCACCACCGTCGACAAGCTCGAGATCCGCTGGCCTGACGGCAAGCTCACCACTCTCACCAACATCCCCGCCAATCAGGTGCTTAAAGTTCAGTCGCCCGCGCCTTGATCTTGGCCAGCATCTTCCGCGCTGTCTTCCAGTCCTTCTCGCCAATTCCCGCAAGCAACTCCTGCTGCACCGCGTTCCAACGCTTCTCCGCCTTGCCGAGCAACGCATTCCCGCTTTCTGTCATGCGAAACGAACGCACCCTTCGGTCCTCCGTTTCCACAGCTTCCACCCACCCCGCCCCTTCCACCAGCTTCATGCTTCGCGTCACCGTCGTCTGGTCCAGATCCATCCATTCGGCCAGTTGCGAGATGCGCGCCTCGCCCACCGCGCGTACCACCATCAGCAGGTTAAACTGCATCGCCGTCATCCCGAGCGGCCGCAGCGCCGTGTCATAGGCCTGCGTCACCACCCTTGAGACCTGCCGCAGCGTTGCGCATATGCAAGGAAATTCCATCAGCATCACCATAACAATTCCTTGACCTTAAGCCATTATATGTATATACATATACCATGAAGACCCTCTTCTTCCTCCTCGCCTCGCTCTTTACCCTTGCGGCCCAAACCGCTCCCACAACCACCGTCCTTGCCGTCCTGTCCGTCAAGCCCGGCCACACTCGCGAAGAAGTCATGAAGCACATGCCCGCCGAGATCCGCGCCACCGCCAAGCTCTATCTCGACGGCAAGATCACCCAGTGGTATTCCAAAGCCGACGGCCGCGGTGTCGTCTTCTTCGTCAACGCCACCTCCGTGGAAGAAGCCAAAGCCATTCTCGACACCCTGCCCCTCATCAAGGAAAACATCGCCCAGTTCGACTACACGCCTCTTTCTCCGCTCACACCACTGCGTCTGCTCATAAACTAAAAGACAGACATGAGCGTCCACCCCGCAGCTGGCACCCGCCCCACCACCCTTGTCGACCTCGCCAAACTTGAGGCCGCCTATTACGAACTCCGCCCCGACCCGAGCAATCCCGCCCAGAAGGTTTCCTTCGGCACCTCGGGTCACCGGGGCTCTTCCCTCCACACCACCTTCAACGAAGATCACATCCTCGCCACCACCCAGGCCATCGTCCTCTACCGCAATCTCCACGGCATCTCGGGCCCGCTCTTCATCGGCATCGATACCCACCCGCTCAGCGTCCCCGCCTACCGCAGTGCCCTCGAAGTTCTCGCCGCCAATGGCGTCGACGTGCGCATCGCCCCGGCCGACGGCTACACGCCCACTCCCGCCATCTCTCACGCCATCCTCACCTGGAACGCCGGCCGCGCCACCCATCTCGCCGACGGCATCGTCATCACCCCTTCGCACAATCCCCCCGAAGATGGCGGCTTCAAGTACAACCCGCCTTCCGGCGGCCCGGCCGGTTCCGATGCCACCACCTGGATCCAGAACCAGGCCAACGAGTTCCTTGCCAATAAGCTCGCTGGCGTCTCCCGCATCCCTTTTGAGCAGGCCCTCAAGGCCCCCACCACCATCGAGCACGACTACATCTCCGCCTACGTTGCCGACCTCGAAAACGTCATTGACTTTGAGCTCATCCGCGCCGCGGGCGTCCGCATGGGCGTCGATCCCCTCGGTGGCGCCGGCGTCCACTACTGGGGCCCCATCGCCGAGCGCTACGGCATCAACCTCACCATCGTCAACGACCGGGTCGACAAAACCTTCTCCTTCATGACGCTCGATTGGGATGGCAAGATCCGCATGGATCCTTCATCCCTTTACGCCATGCAGCCTCTCATCGGCCTGGGCGCTGATTTCGATGTTGCCGCTGGTTGCGATACCGACCACGATCGCCACGGCATCGTCACTCGCTCCGCCGGTCTCATGCAGGCCAATCACTACCTGGCCACCTGCATCTACTACCTCTACAATCACCGCCCCGACTGGGCCTCCACGGTCAAAATCGGCAAGACCATCGTCAGCTCATCCATGATCGATCGCGTCGCCGCCAGCATCGGCCGCGAGGTCTATGAGGTGCCCGTCGGCTTCAAGTGGTTTGTGGATGGCCTTGTCGATGGCACGCTCGGCTTCGTCGGTGAAGAATCCGCAGGCGCAAGCTTCCTCCGCCGCAACGGCTCCGTCTGGACCACCGACAAGGACGGCATCATCGCCGCCCTCCTCGCCGCCGAGATCACCGCTCGCCTCGGCCGCGACCCCGGCGAAGTCTACGCCAGCCTCACCGAAGACCTCGGCAATCCCAGCTACGCCCGCATCGACGCCCCGGCCAACGCGCGCCAAAAGAAGATTCTCTCGAGCCTCAAGCCCGCCGACATCACCGCCACCACTCTCGCCGGCGAACCCATCACGCGCATCCTCACCAACGCCCCCGGCAACAACGCCTCCATCGGTGGCCTCAAGCTCGAGACCGCCGGCGGCTGGTGCGCCGCTCGCCCCTCCGGCACCGAAGAGGTCTACAAGATCTACGCCGAGAGCTATCACGGCCCCACGCACTTAAACGACATCCAGCTCGACGCCCAGCGCATCATCAATGAGGCCTTCGACAAGCAATGAGTACTCTGCTTCTCCATTCCATCTCCTACGCCGGCCTCTGGGGCCAACCCGCCCTCACCGTCGAGCAGTTCATCGCCAAGGCCGCCGAGCTTGGCTTCGGTGGCGTCATGCTCGCCGCCAAGCGCCCCCACGTCGGCCTGCTCGATTACAACAAAGCCGCCCGTACGCGCCTGCGCAAAAAGCTTGAGCAACACCGCCTCACCGATCTCTGCCTCGCTGGCTATTGCAATCTCACCGCCGACCTCGACCACTCCGATGTCCCCACCGCCGAGATCCAGACGCATTACCTGATCGAACTCGCCCGCCTTGCCGCCGACCTCGGCGGCAGCAAGGTCCGCATCTTTACCGGCTACGAACACCCCGCCGCTGATTACTCGCGCCAGTTGCGCACCATCGTCGCCTGCCTCAAGGAGGCGGCCGGCCCCGCTCAGGATCTCGGCGTCACCTTCGCCGTGCAGAACCATCACGATCTCGCCGTCGGCTACGAGACGCTCCACGACCTCATCACCCAGGTCAATCACCCCGCCATCCGCGCTGGCTTTGACGCCTGGGCCCCCGCCCTCCATGGCGCCGACCTCACGCAAGCAGCCATCCTCATGGCCCCCGTCACGGTCCACACCATCGTCGCCGATTACGTCCAGCGCCCCCGTTACAAGTACGAGCCCGCCATGGTCAACTACCGTCCCCAGTTGCCCTTCATCCAGGCCGTGCCCATGGGTGAAGGCTTCATTGACTACGAGAGCTTCTTTGCCGCGCTCCGCGAAGGCGGCTTCACGGGCACCATCGCCTATGAGATGTGCAGCCCCCTGCTGCATGGCTCCGACATGGCCACGCTCGATCGCTACGCCCGTCAGTTCCTCGCCTGGATGGCCGACCACGCATGAAGCTCCCCTCACTCCGCACCCTCTTCTTCGGTCGTCTCATCCTCGATCTGATGCTCTGCTCCTGGCAGATCATCCTCATCAAATCGGCCGAGCACGCGCCCGAAACGCCCTTCTACGCCAACCCCATGGTCTTCCTCGCCGTCTCCAATCCAGTAGTCACTCTGCTGTCCACCACGGCCTTCTCTGCCGCCCCCATCGCCCGCGAATGGATCTGGGTCGGCCTCTACCTCCTGAGCGACGTCGTCATCTGGGGCGGCCTCTGGATCATCATTCATTGGCTCAACCAGCCAACACCAGACACGACGCAATAGACTGTCATTCATGCACCGGCGTCACTTCCTCGCCTGCGGCGCCCTCGCGGCCGCGCCCCTCCAGGCTGCCCCTCTGGCGGCCGCCGTCAAGCCCCATCTCAACAAGCCCACCCTCTTTCTGAACGACAAGCCCGTAATCGCCAGCTTCTACGCGCTCACCGATGCCACCGGTGGCCGCTTCTCCTTCGACGAGCTCCCCCAGCAATCGCTCCGCCACTTCGCCGCCCTCGGCTTCAAGCTCTATCAGGTCGATCTCTTCCTCGCCGATTGCCTCCCCGCCTCTGGCCAGTTCGACATCACCCCCGCCCGTCGCCAGCTCGCCGGTGTTCTCGCCGCCTGCCCCGACGCCGCCATCGTCCTCCGCTGGCATCTCAACGCCCCCGACTGGTGGAAGTCCCAACACCCCGCCGAGCTCACTCAGTACGCCAACGGCCCCTTCGAAGACCCCGATCGCAAACTCCCCACCCGCTACATGCAGGACGATCTCCGCCGCACTCCGCGCGCCTCCATCGCCTCCACGCTCTGGCTCGACTTCGCCACCACCCACACCCGCACCCTCCTCACCCAGCTCGCCAAGTCCCCCGAGGGCAACTCCCTCATCGGCATCCACATCGCCAATGGCGTCTACGGCGAGTGGCACTACTGGGGCTTCATGCGCAACGAGCCCGACACCTCCGCCCCCATGCAGCGCCACTTCGCCACCTGGCGCACAAAGCAGGGTCGCCCCGCGGTCCCCGTCCCTTCCCTCGAAGATCGCAAGCAGCTCACCCACGGCATCTTCCGCTCTCCCGCGACACACCAGCACGTCATCGACTACTACCGCTGCCAGCAAGAACTAGTCGTCGATCGCATCCTCCACTTCGCCGCCCTCGTCAAACGCCATTGGCCCCGCCCCATCCTCACCGGCACCTTCTACGGCTATTTCTTCTCCATGTTCGATCGCCATGTTACCGGTGGTCACATCGAGCTCCACCGCCTCCTCGCAAGCCCCCACATCGACTACCTCAGCGCCCCCCAGGCCTACGGCGAGCTCTTCCGCAATCCCGGCGGCTGCGGCATCACTCGCGCCCTCATCGAATCCATCCGCCACAACGGCAAGCTCTTCCTCGACGAGATGGATCAAACCCCCTCCTGGAAGTGGCGCAACGACGTTGACGAACCCTTCGTTCTCTCTAACCCCGATCTAGATTACTCCCTCATCCGCCGCAACATCCTCGAGGGCTTCACCCGCGGCGCTGGCCACTGGTATTACGACTTCGGCCCCGCCAACAACTCCGGCTGGTGGGCCGACAAGCGCCTCCGCGCCGAGATTGATCGTCTCCACACCATCCTCCGCCGCTATCACGACCGGCCCTACCAGCCCGCCGGCGATGTCCTCGTCGTCTTCGATACCGAGGTCTTCTACTACACCGGCAGCATCCAGGGCACCGACAAGCTCACCGATCCTCTCGCCGTCAATCGCACCATCGCCACGCTCTACCAATCCTCTGCCGCTATCGAGACGGTCCACCTCAAGGACCTCCCCTCCCTCGATCTCTCCCGCTTCAAAGTTGTCATCTTCGCCAATACCTGGCTCATGACCGCCGCCCAGCGCCGCTTCGTCCGCAACACCGTCATCCACCCCTCGCGCCATGTCATCTTCCAGGGCCTCCCCGGCTACGCCGATGGCCTAAGCTTCTCCACTGAGTTCACCCGCGAGGTCACCGGCCTCGAATTCACCATCACCACGCATCCCCTGTTCGCCCCCGCCCTCAGCGCCACCACCCAGCGCACGGGCGTCCAGTTCTTCACCGCCCCTCCCGCGGAATGGCGCTCCATCCTCGCCTCCACCCGGGCCCACCTCTACTC
>CAZBTA010000019.1:27009-36551 GCA_964494515.1 uncultured Bryobacter sp. | reverse complement strand
CTGGCGCGCAACTGGTGGTACGGGCCTTTCTATGACCGGGGCAAGAATTACGACACCTCGGCATTGGGCGGCAATTTCATCAGCGCCGGGCCGGCGCGTGGACAGTCGATCACGGGGTTGATCCTGTGGTCGCTCGACACGGGCGAGAACATCTGGCCGGGGATGAACTTTGTGCTGAACTGGTTTCGCGATGTGGGCTGGAACTATGGCCAGACGCGTAACTGGAATGTCCAGATCGGCGACCTGCGGGAGCAGGCTTATTTGACAGCATCCTACGCGCTGGCAGCCCGGTATCATCCGGACGCAGCCGTGAGGCAAACCTATCGCGGCTATCTGAAGGATTACATCAATCTGTTTTGGAAGCCGCTGCAGTTGCCGAGCGGCGAATGGCGTAACACTGTTATCACCAACACCTCGTACTTCGGACCGAACAGCTATGTGACGGTAACGCCAGGGTCACCACAGATCACCGTAACCGGCGGCACCTGGACGGAGGCGACGTTCTACAACGGCAACTTCCCGGGGCCGTCGACCAACAAGAAGGCCTATCTCTGGTTCTTCAGCAACAGCAACAACACCGGTTTGCCGGGCAAGCAGAACAGCGATGTGGGAGGAGATCCAACCTTCTACCGCATCAGCAGTGTGCTGAGCCCGACCACCGCCCTGCTTGACCGGCCCTATGAGGGCACGGCAGGCAACAAGGGCATGACGGTGTCCGATCAGGCCGGCTTCGGCACGCAGCCCTTCATGATGGGGCTGACAGCAGGAATCTTCGGCACCTACGTTTACGACGCGCTTACCTGGCACGGTGACACCACCGAGGCGGCGCTGGCGCGGCAATTCACCATTGACGCCGTCAAGTGGCTGGCCACTCCGGTGGCATTCAAGTCGGGGGCCAACCACATCTATGGCGCTTCGACGTTTCTGAACTGTCAGGCGGACCCGGACTCACCGGGTTGCGCCGGCGACACGGTGGTGAACGGCGAAATCATGCGCGGCATCGCGGCCGCCTATCGCTTTACGCTCGATGAAGAGATCCTCCGCCTTGGAGACAACGCCTATGGCGCGGTGTGGTGCAAACCCACCGGCGGCTGGGGTTGTCCGGCGGGTGGTAATGGTGTCTATGGAGACTACCTTGAAGATCCGCCATCGGGTTACATGCTGAACCGCACCGATCCGCTCAGCAACAAGTGGTTTGGCTTCTTCTTTGGCTATGGTTTCGGCTCAATGTGGCCGGCCGTGCGCAATCTGACCAGTGCGCTGGGCGAGACCTCGCAAATCCGCGTGGTGAGCCTGCAACTGGATTTTGAGGCACATCCCAATATCGGCATTATCCGCGTGACGATGCTGTATCCGGATGGCAGCTATGACCAGCAACCCTGCACGTCTTCGCCCTGCTCGCTCAATGTTGACTCGAGCAAGGGAAATCCGGTCTACCGGCTGGACTTCTATACGGTGGAGGACGCGCTCATTACCAGCAGTGAATGGTCCACGCTCGAGGTGGACTAAAGTGTACGAGCCCCCGGTCTGCGGATCGGGGGCTTCATGCTATATTTGGCGGGTTTGGAGCTACTCGCGCAACTCGGATCGTTGGCGGCCGCCGCCCTTGGTTTCACCCTGTTTTTGATCGTGCCGGGCTGGCTGGTGGGGGAACTGAGCGGGTGGCTGGGCTGGCGGGAAACCGATGGCCGACAGCGGCTGACGCTCGGTATCTTGTTGTCTTTGGCGATCTCGCCGGTAATCGTGTATTCACTGGCGCGATGGGTGGGTTTTCAGGCGGTTTGGGGCGTTTATGGAGTGATCTGGGCGATGGCCGTGGGGCGGCTGATTCGTCTGCGGGGGCGGGTGGATGTGGGGCAATGGGGCAGTGATTGGCTGATACTGGCCGGGTGGGCCGTGGTGTACAGCCTGGGGGTGGTGGACCTCGTGTTTGACCGCGAGGTGTGGGTGAACATCAACGCCATGGACGCGATCGCGCACGTGGGCTTTGTCGATTCGATTACGCGCACGGGCATTCCGCCCGCCAATCCGTTTGCTTACCCCGGCCACGCGGTGCCGCTGTTTTACTACTACTTCTGGTATCTGATGTGCAGCCTGGTGGACCAGGTGGGCGGGCAGATCGTAACGGCGCGGGCCGCGGTGCAGGCCGGATCGCTCTGGATCGGGACGATGCTGGCATTGCTGGCCGGGCTTTATGCCGAACGGGTGAGCCCGCGCTTTGGCATGCCGCTGCCGCGACGGCGGGCCATGGCCTGGACGCTGGTGGCCGTCACGGGGCTCGACCTGCTGCCATGGACGTTTACGCATTTCCTGCACCGGTTTCTCAAGATGGGCGCGGGCGGCGGCGTAAGCCTGGAGCACTGGAACGAACAGGCGACGGCATGGCTCGGCGCGGTGATCATGTCGCCGCACCATGTGGCGGGCCTGCTGATGTGCATGACGGCGGTGCTGGTGTGGATGGAGACGCCGACCTGGTTGGGTGTGGTGCTGGCGGGGCTGGCGATTGGCTCGGCGGCGGGCACATCGCTCTACGTCACGCTTTCGACGGTGATCGGGCTGATCCTGTGGGGCGCCTGGCAGTTGTGGCGGGGCGATACCGAGCGACGCCTGATGCTGGCGCGGCTGGTGGGAGTGGCGGCGGTGGGCGCGGTGTTCTACGGGCCGTTTGCCCTTGAGCTGCGGCGCAATTCAACCGAGATCGGCAACCCGGTAACGCTGACGATTCGCGCCTTTGAGATCACCGATTACTGGTTGCCCTCGATCGTCAAACCCCTCAAGCAGATTCCGGCGGCGCGCTACGTCTTGCGCCTGGTGTTCTTGCCGTTGAACTACCTGCTCGAGTTTGGCTATTTCCTGCTGGCGGCGATTCTGTTCTGGCGCTGGCGCCGGGCCAGTGGCGGGCCGCTGGCCCCCAGCGAGCAGGTGCTGGTGGCGCTGGCGGCTGGCAGCGGGCTGCTGTGTACGTTTGTGGCCTCGACGCTGCGTGGCAACAATGATCTCGGCTGGCGCGGTTTTCTCGTGGCGCAGTTTGTTCTGCTTGTATGGGCGCTGCCGGTGACGGCGCGACTGTGGAGCGGTGGCATTGACGGGTGGTGGCGCAAGGCATTGTGGGCCAGCCTGCTTGTCGGTTTTTTGGGCATGGCCACCGAGGTGGTGAACTTCAGAGTGCGCACTGATGGCAGCGCGGTCATGCGCGGCCGGCACACTCGCGAAGCCTATCAGTGGCTGGCGGCCAATACCCCGGCAAACACGGTTGTGACGCTGAACCCGAACGAACAGCTCGACTTTTTCAGCGCGCTGATCGGCAACCGGCAGATGGTGTCGGGCGGGCGGGCCTATGGCACGTTCTTTGGCGTGGGCAAGGCGGGCGAGCTGGCGCTTGATGATTCGCTGCGCTTTTTTGCCGGCAAGATGAACGACAGCGAACGGGCCGCCTACCTGGAGCACTATCAGGCAAGCGCGATTCTGGTGCTGCCGAGCGATGCAATCTGGCAGGATCGTAATAGCTGGGTATGGCGCCAGCAGCCGGAGTATGAGAACCCCGGGGCGCGTATCTTTGTGAAGCGTAACGGCCAATGGAAGTAAACAACAAGCGCTATTCCTACATCCTGATCTGCCACTCGTATCCGCCGGTGCTCGGGGGATCGGAGATCGAAGCGCAACGCGTATCGGGGGCGATGATCCGCAAGGGACACAAGGCGCTGGTGGTGTGCGCCGGGGGCCCGCCGATGCCCGCTGGTGACTCGTTTGTGGACGAAGAAGGCGTGCCGGTAAAGATGTATGGCGGCGGGGTGAGCGAGCGCTGGCGCGGCTATGCGTATGCGCTGGGGGTGGCCTGGACGTTGTGGACCCGGCGGCGCGACTATGAGGTGGCTTACTTTCTGATGCAGGGCCTGCAGCTGGCCACGGGGATCCCGGTGGCGCGGTTGCTTGGCAAGCCGGTGGTGATGAAGTTTTCCGGCAGCAGCCTGGTGGTGGGCATGCAGGCTTCGTTTGTCGGGCGGCTGTGCCTGTGGATGCTGAAGCGCTGGGCAGCGCGGATTCTCGTATTGAACCCGGGCATGGTGGAAGAATGCCGCCAGGTGGGGATTGATCTCAACAAGGTGGGCTTTATGCCCAACCCGGTGGACGTGGACGTGTTTTGCCCGGTGGACGTCGCCACCAAGCGGGCCTTGCGCGCCGAGCTGGGCGTGGAGCCGGAGGCGGGCATTGTGCTGTATGTGGGGCGCATGGGGCCGGAAAAGCGGCTGGAATCGTTGCTCGAAGGCTTTGCCCTCGTGCGGGAACGGCTGCCGCAGGCGCGGCTGGTGCTGGTGGGCGATGGCCCGGAACGGGGGCGCGTGGAGCAGGAAGCCAAGCGGCTGAACCTCGGCGCAAGCCTGACGCTGACCGGGCGGCAGAACGGCGTGGGAGTGCGCAAGTGGATGCAGGCGAGCGATGCGATTGCGCTGGTGAGCGAGCTTGAGGGATTGCCGTGTGTGCTGATTGAAGGCATGGCGGCGGGCCTGCCGGCGATTGCGAGCAACATTCCGGGCAATACGCAGGTGGTGACGCCGGGCGAGAATGGGCTGCTGACGGAAGTAGGCGATGCGCGCTCGATCGCAACAGCGATTGAGGCGATGCTGACGGATCGCGCCCTTGGGGAGCGGCTGGGCCAGCAATCGCGTGAACTCGCCGTGGAGCGATTCTCAAGCGATCGCGTGGTGGCGATGTATGAAGAGCTATTTGCCCGGATGCTAGACGGGGAAGACCGGGCCGGGCGGACGTAGACCACGATTGAGCGGCGAGGGCCCCGTCCATTGCTCGGGCAGATCGCGGCGAGCGGCGGCATAGATGGCGGCCGCCAGGCCAACGATATACGGGAAGTAGAAGCGATAGCCCAGCGTCAGGAAGAATGAGGCGACGCTGAACATCAGGATCGACAGCATCACCATCAGACACAGCACTTCGTAATCGCGATTGCCCATGCGAATGGCTCGCTTACGAATACGCGAGACGGTGCGATAGGAGATCGCCAATGAAGCAAGCAGCAGCCCGAGGGCGATGACACCCGCCTCGCTGGAAATCTGCAGGAACGTATTATGGGCCTGCATCCAGATGCCCCGTTGCCCGGCGGCACGGGAGGAGAAGCCTTCGACGGACGAGAATTGTCCGGGACCGACACCCGTGATGGGATGCTGGATCGTGAGATTGAAGGCGCGCTTCATCAATTCGGTGCGCCCCATACGAGACTGGGTAGCTTCGTTGGATTGATCCTCATCCTTGACGAGCGTTCGGAGCCGGTTGACCACCGACCCAGGTGTAAAGGCAAAAAGGCCCGCCAAAATCACGGGTACAGCCAAAGCAAAACCGATGCGCTGGATACCGCGGCCGTAAAAAAGCAGGAAAATATACCCCACCGCCATTGCCACCAGAGCTCCACGGGAAGCTGTGCGCAAGCAGGCAAGCAGCCCGAGCGGAATCATGAACAGACACATGTAGCGAAGCAGGAAAGACGACTTGCTCATGCGGAAAACGGCCCAGAACAGGGGAATGATCATGAGCAGCTGGGCGGCAAGGTCGTTAGAGTTACCCAGGGTGACAATCGCCTCGAGCTCAAGACGTGCTTCGCCTTCTTTGGCCATGAAAAACGCGGTGAGTACGTTGAGCAAACCGGCAAAGACGGTGCCGTAGAGCACCCACTTGAGATCGCGCAGCGAGAAGACCAGGCCACTAACGTAAAGCACGAAAACCCACTGTGTACGGAAGAAACCTGACAGCACCGGAAACGAGCCACCGGGCCAGGAGCTGAAAGGCACCACGGCAACCAGCATGAGCGAGAATAACGTGAACACCCGCACCGGCGTATAGGAAAACGAACGCACCAGCCCGCCGCTGGCGACAAATGCGATGGTGGCCATGGTGCCGAAGATTAACGGCAAATACAGCGACAGGCGCAGCTTGAGAATGAGAATCTCATGCAGAAAGCTGAACTGGATGAACAGATAGAAGCAGCAGAGGGCGAGGCTGATGGTTTGAAAGGGATTGGCTAGCGGAGGGAGATTGGCGGGAGCGGCGGCGGGAGCGGGAGCATCCAGTTGCGGCTGATTCCACATCATGGGAGCGGCAAGCGGGCGGGGCGGCCGGGGCGATACGGCGGCCGGGGCCGCGGGGCGAAAGGTTGACGATGGTGGCCGGAACTTGCTCAAAGCCGAGATCTCCTTTGTCTAGGATGACATGTGCGACGGGTATAATGTCAGGCCGGTCGGGGAGCGATCCTAGTTAGAGATGAAATCATTGCTGAAAGCAGGAGCGCGGGCGGTGGCCGCGGTGGTGACATGGCCGCTGGCGGCGTTGGGATTGTTTGGCCGCATACGGGGGTTGTATCTGGTGGGGGCGCACACGGTGGCGCTGGGGCCAGGGCTGGTGGGTGATTATCTGCGCGGGGCGTTTTATCGCTGGACGCTGAAGGCCTGCGCGGCCGAGTGTGCGATCAGCTTTGGGGTGATTCTTTCCAATTCAGACAGCGAGATTGCCGAAGGCGTCTACATCGGCCCGTATAGCGTGCTGGGACGCGTCAGGCTGGGGCGCAATGTACAGGTGGCATCGCTCGTGCAAATTCTGAGCGGCGCCCGCCAGCACCAGCGCGACGCAAGCGGCGAGCTGCAGAGCGGCGTGCATGGAGAATTTCAGAAGGTGTCGATCGGGGCGGATTGCTGGATTGGCGCCTCGGCTATTGTGATGGCGGATGTGGGCGCGGGCTCGACGGTGGGCGCCGGCGCGGTGGTGACGCGAGCGGTGGAACCAAGGGTGGTGGTGGTGGGTAACCCGGCGCGAGTCCTGAAGCGACTGGACGGATCAGCCGAATGAGGTCTGGGATACTGAAAGGCAATAATCAGGCATGTGCGGAATCGCAGGATACGTAGGCAACCCGAACGATCAGACCTCTGAAGCCGTTTTGCGGCGCATGGTGCGACAGATTGAGCACCGCGGACCGGATGGAGAAGGAATTGAGCACTGGGCGGGCGCCTGGCTGGGACACCGGCGGCTGGCGATTCTCGATCTGAGCGAACTGGGCCGGCAGCCGATGCTATCCGACGACCGGCGCGTGGGCGTGGTCTTTAACGGTTGCGTTTATAACTACCTCGACCTCAAGGCCGAGCTCGAACGGGCCGGGCACCGGTTTCGCTCGATGTGTGACACCGAAGTGGTGGTGCGCGGGTATCTCGAATGGGGCGCGCAAGAGTTGGCGCGGCGCATGCGTGGCATGTTCGCCATTGCAATCTGGGATGATCGCGACCGCCGGCTGACGCTGCTGCGCGACCGGCTGGGCGTCAAGCCGCTGCTCTATGCGGCCGTGGGCGGGCAGATCGCGTTTGGCTCAACGCTGGGGGCGGTACGTGAGGCAGGACGCGAGATGGGCCTGAGCGGGGAGATCAACCCGGCGGGGTTGCTCGAGTATCTCGAGTTTGGCTATGTGACCGATGCCCACACGATGGAGAAAGGCATTGCCAAGCTGGGGGCCGGGCGCATGCTCACCTGGCAGAACGGCAAATGGAGCGAGGAAGCTTACTGGGAACTGCCGGCGCCACAGGAGGACTCGCGCATCAGCTTTGAGGACGCCGTGGCCGAGACCGAGCGCATTCTGCTCGAGGCGGTGCGGCTGCGGCTGATCGCTGATGTGAAGGTGGGCGCGCTGCTGAGCGGCGGCATCGACTCGGCGCTGGTGTGCTGGGCGGTGCGCGAGGCGAAATCAGACATCACGGCTTTTACCGTGCGCATTGATGGCGACCCGTCGGACGAGACGGAAGCCACGCGCCAGACGGCGAAGATCCTGGGCATACCGCATGAAGTGATCTCGTTGCCACTCGACAGCGACAGCCTGCTTGAGGAAGTAACAGCCGCCTATGGCGAACCGCTCGGGGCGCAATCGGCGACGGCGATGTTGCGCGTGTCGGCGGCGGTCAAGCCACATGCCACGGTGTTGCTGACGGGCGATGGTGGCGATGATCTGTTTCTCGGCTACTGGTTTTATCCGACTTATCTGAAGACGCAGCAACTGGCGCGGCGGCTGCCATCGTGGGCCGGCGATCTGTACCGGGCCGGGCGGCCGGTGCTGAACGCAATCCCCGCGCTGCGGCGGCCGAAGCACTTTCTCGATTACGTCACCGGCGGGCTCGGCGGGCTGACGCGGGCGCACGATGGCTTGCCGTTCTATACCAGCCGCGGGTTGCTCGGGCCAAGGCTGGCTGGTGAGCGACTGGCGCAACGCGAGATTCCGCTCTCGGTGGAAGCGGGCCGGCAGTTGATGAACGAGTTGATTCAATACCAGCAGAAGACGTGGTTTGTCAGCGAATTTATGACGAAGGTGGATGGCGGCACGATGTATCACGCGCTTGAGGCGCGGGCGCCGCTACTCGATCACGTGCTGTGGGAATTTGGCGCCAAGCTGCCGGCCGAGTTGCGGCTGCGCGGCGGCGAGCTCAAGGCCGTGTTGCGCGAGATCGTGCGGCGGCGGATCGACCCGGCCGTGGCCTCACGCAAGAAGCAGGGATTTACCGTACCGGTGGAGCGCTGGCTGGGCGGGCCGTGGAAGAAGACGTTTGACCGGCTGGCGGCCGACAGCATTCTCGAGCGCGACGGCTGGTTGAGGCCGGGGGCGATGCGCCAGGTGGCAAGCGAGCTTTCCCGCGATCGCGAGGCGCCGCGACAGGCGTGGTTTCTGATGGTGCTCGAAAGCTGGATGCAGCGGCAAAGGAACGTATGAGCATGTCTCGAGAAAGCAGCAGCCGGCACGGCTGGCTGATTGTGGCGCTGAGCCTGATTGTCAGCGCGCCCGTGTTGTGGCTGGGTGTGCCGGACTGGGGCAATGATGGTGTTTATCACGCGTTGATGACACGTGAGTATGCACGGCAGTTCTGGGCCGGCGACTGGTGGCCACGCTGGACAACCAATACCAACGCGGGCTTTGGTTCGCCCACCTACTTTTTCCTGCCGGTTTTTTCGCGACTGGCGGTGGTGGGGCTCGATCCGCTGGTAGCCAGCTGGGACGCCGATGGCATGTTTATCACCGGGCTTTCGTTAGTGCTCGCGATGATATTGGGAGCGCTGGCAACATGGCGCTGGTGCCGCGAGTTCAGCTCGCCGACCGGGGCGCTGTTTGCCGCGGTGATCTTTACCATTCAGCCTTATCACCTGGCGGTGAATCTCTACACACGAGCGGCGCTGGGTGAGCTTTGGGGTAACGTCTGGCCGCCGCTAATTCTGCTGGCACAGGCGCGCATTGCGGCGGGTAGCCGGCTCGGCTTCCCTGCCCTCGCGCTGAGCTATGGTTTGCTGATCTGGAACCACATGCCGACCACCTTGTGTTTTTCGCCAGTGCCATTGCTCGCGCCTTTTCTGCTCTATGACGGCGCCAAACGCTGGCGGGTGCTGGCGCAGACGGTGGGCGCCATGGCGCTCGGCATGGCGGTATCGGGCACCTATCTGCTGCCAGCGCTGCTCGATCAGAAGAAAGTCTTCATGGAACTGAACATCGAAGGGATGTTTCAGTACTTCAACCT
>CAZBTA010000019.1:11802-26909 GCA_964494515.1 uncultured Bryobacter sp. | reverse complement strand
TTTCTGCAGGTGCTGGTAGTGTCCAGCTGCGGATTGGCGGCGCTGGGCTGGCCTTATCTGGTGGTGGCCTGGCGGGAGAAGAAGCAACTGCTCGCGATTGCCGTTGCGGCCAGCATGGTGGCGTTGTGGCTGGTAGCGGCGCTCTGGGGTGGACGGATGGCATTTGGCCACTGGCGGCCGTTTGATGACCAGCGCAAAGTGATGTGGTCGATGATTCTGACCAATCGGCCTGACTCGTATCCCTATCTGCCGCGAACCGCCCCGGTGCGTAGCCTGGATGGCCACGAGAAGATGACCGCGTTTGCCCGGCAGCACCCGCCGAAGCAGATCAGCGCGCAGGACACCGGTGGGGCTGCCCTGCCCGCGCCGGCGCTCACCAGTTGGAAGCCGCGAGAGATCCTCCTGCGACATACGGGAGCGGCGGGCATGGTGACCGTAAACCACTTTTACTATCCGCACTGGCGGGCGTATCGCACCGATGCCGGCCCGCTTGAGATCAAGGCCAACGCGATCGGCATGATGCAGGTAGCGGCGCCGGCCGGAGACTACGACATTCGCATTGTGCTCGAGAAGAGCCCGGCGGAAATGGCTGGCGATTCGGCCACGGTGGCGGGATTATTGGTGGTGGGAGGATTATGGCTGAACGGACGCCGCAAGAGGGCTTGATCCCCAGCGGGCCGCAGTTGCCGGGCTTCTGGAGCCAGGGACAAGCGGGCCTTGTAGTGGTGGAATATCTGGCCGTCGAGGTGCGCAATCGCCATACCCGCAAGGCCTACAGCCGGGCGGGGCGCCGGTTTGCCGAATGGGCAACAGCGCGGGGGGCGACGCTGGCCGACGTTACGCCCATGCTGGTGGCCGCTTATGTGGAACAGTGTGGGGCAGAAATGGAAGTGAGCAGCATCAAGCAGCATCTGACGGCGCTGCACATGCTGTTTGGGGCGCTGGTGCGGCGGGGCGTGCTCGATCGTGACCCGACGGCAAGTGTACGGGCGCCACGACAATCGATCACCCAGGGCAAGACGCCGGCGCTGAGCGCCACCGAGATGAAACAACTGCTCGACTCGATCGGCGCCAGCCGCACCGATGTGCGTGACCGGGCGATGATTCTCGTGATGGCTTACGGGTTTGTGCGGGTGGGCGCGCTGGTGCGGATGAAGGTGAAGGACTTTCACGAGGCGAGCGGCAGATGGTGGTTCCGGCTGGCGGAGAAGAACGGCAAACGGCTGGAGGTGCCGGCACACCCGGAAGCACAAAAGGCTGTCGCGGCCTGGCTCGGGCAACGGGGTGACCACGGGCCGGAGGATCTGCTGTTTGAAAGCATGCATCGCAAAGGGCCCCTCGACACCAATGACGTGTTGCGGATGGTGAAGCGCCGGGTGGCGCGGGCGGGATTGCCGGAAAGCATCTGCTGTCACAGCTTTCGCGCCACGGGCATTACCGAATACCTGCGACAGGGGGGACGTCTCGAGCAGGCCCAGCGCCTGGCCGGACACGCACACCCGGGCACCACCAAGCTCTATGACCGCAACGAGGATTTCTTTGCCGCTGAAGAACTCGACCGCATGCGCCTCTAGCGGGCGCCCGTGCGATGGATGAGCGTGCGCAGGGTGTGGAAGAAGATCAGGAAGTCCATCAGCGGACTCATGTTCTTGATGTAGTAGAGATCGTATTCCACCTTGCGGCGGGTTTCGACCAGCGAGATTTCGGGCTCGTGGAACAACTGCGCCCAGCCGGTGATGCCGGGTTTGACGCGTAAACGTTGGGGATAGAGCGGGATGCCGCGGGTGAGTTTTTCGGTGTAAACGGGCATCTCGGGCCGGGGGCCGACAAAGGCCATTTCCCCGCGCAGCACGTTGAAGAATTGCGGCAGCTCGTCAAGACGCGTGACGCGGATGAAGCGGCCGACGCGGGTAATGCGCGGGTCGTTCTTGTCGGCGCGGATCGTGCCGAAGCGGGCATCGCCATCGATATACATCGAGCGGAACTTGAGAATCTCAAACTCGACGCCGTTGAGGCCCACACGGCGCTGACGCAGCAGCGCGGGGCCCGGCGAATCCAGCCGCACGGCAAGGGCCGTCAGCAGCATCAGCGGCCAGGTAAGCAGGATGCCAATGATGGCGAAAACACTGCCGTAGAGATTCTGGCAAACCACCTTCCAGCGCGCCGGGCGAAACTGGGGCGAGAAAATCAGCTGGTTGAGCGTGATCGTCTCGAGACAGACGCGCTGCAGGACAAGCTCGTGGAGGTCGCCCACGCTTTCCACCGTGACGCCCCGCATGCTGAGTTGCAGCAGCGCCTCGCCCAGGGAATCTTCAGGCGAGATCGCCCCGGAGACACAAACGCGATCGGGATTGATGCGGTTGACCTCATCAAACAACGTGGGGCCCGGATGCAGAATGATGGTGGAAGGAAACTCGTCCTCCATCGTGGAATGATCTTCGGTACGCACCAGGCCGGCGACGGAAAAGCCTTTTTCGGGAAACTGGATGAGATGACTGGCCAGATCGCGGGCCACTCGCGTATCACCCCAGAACAGGATCTTCTGCAACCCGCTGACGCGTAGCAGCCAGTTGGTATAGGCCGAGCGCCAGAAGATGATGACAAAGAAGGCGATCAACGTGCCCAGCAGCGAGATCGAGCGCGAAAGAACATAAAAGCCCTTGATGAAGCTGAAGAAGGCCTGCATCAGAAAGCAGACGCCAAAGACCAGCATGAGATCTTCGGCAAGCGCCCGCTGGCTATGGGTGCGAATCCGCTGGTAGAGCCCGATCAGATACATCGTGAACAGCACGGTGCTGATGAGCATGAGGATCGCCAGCAGGCCGTGTTCGGTGAAGAGGAATTCTTCCACCTCAAACCATTCCATCGGTGGGCGAACCATCAGATAGGCCGCGAGATACGAGGCAACGAGCAACAAAATGTCGCCGAGGATGAGGAAAAAGGTGCGCAGCCGAAGCATGATGATCGATTCCCGGGACGAACGGGCGCCGCAAGGGACAATCCTCATTGTCGCCGAAGCTGACCAGCTATGAAGTGAGGGGGTAAAAAGTTTGGTTACAATCCAGACTATGCTTGGCCAGCCCTTGTACTACATCGCTCGCCTGAAGCATCACGAAGACCTCGAATCGTTTCTGCTGGTGCCAGAAACCATTGCGCGACAGGAGCGGCTGCAATGGGCGTCGACCCAGTTGCAGCAGGGACGGGAATGGATTGAACGCTATCCGGCCGAGGTGGAGCGCCTGGCGCTGGTGCTGCGGGTCAACGCGCACTGGTCGGCGGCCATGCTGCAGGAACATTACGACGCGTTTCAGGACGTGGGGATCGATACCTTGCAGGAATGCCTGTTACTCGGAGAAGTGCGGGCGTATCTGGCGCGGCGGATTGCGCCGGCGCTGGTGGCAAGCCTGCAAGCAGAGGCGGCGCTGAGCGAGGGCAAGCTGCGAAGCGCCTGGCTGCAGGCGCTGGGGGCCAAGGGCCGCTATGAGTTTCTGCTGCCGGCCCTTTGCACGCTGCACCACCGGGTGATGGCCGCCGCGGTGGCGCGCCAGCTGGGGCTGACGACGCTGAATCTGCCCCCACTTGAAGAAATGGCCATGACGGAAACCGCCGTCAGCCTGAGCTACTTTGCCGAAGGCCCCAAGTATCTCTATGTGATGAACAACCTGCCGTATCACGCCGTGCGCGAGGTGTTGTCGTTTGGCAAGTTTGAGCGGACCGAGGATTCCCCGTGGCCCACGGCGCCACTGAAGAAGGGCACCACGAGCGGCCACGCGCAACTGTATCCGGTGGAAATGGACGTCAACCCGTATCGGGAAACGCACGAACAGCGCACGCTCGAAAACCAGATGTGGGAACAGGTAAGCGAGCTCAATGACCTCGACGCCGACCTGCTCGACATGCTGAGCGCGCTATGGGTATCGCAGGCGCGGGGCGAGAACGATTTTGCCCATGTGAGCGTCAAGCAACTGCTCAAGATGCGCGGCCTCAAGCCGAAAACAGGCGAGGGGGGGCGCAGCTCGGGCTACCGGCCAGACCAGCGCAAGCAGCTCTTTCAATCGCTCTCGCATATCTCGAATCTGTTTCTGTTGCTGCATGAGGTGGACCTGCCGGGGCAGGATGGCGGCAAGAGTGGCGACCGGCGCGAGGTGCGCAGCCGGGCGTTTATCATCACCGACGTGGCGGGCAATCGCACGAGCGGCGGCACGCTCGAGATTGACGAGTTTCTGATCCGGCCGGGCGTGCTGTTTGGACACTTTCTGTTTGGCAACGGGCGGCAGATTGCGCTGCTGTCGGCCAAGGCGATTCAGTATGACCGCATCCGCGAGGATTGGGAAAAGCGCCTGGCGCGTTATCTGTCCTGGCAGTGGCGCAATGATGCGATCAAGCAACGCGGAGTCAGGACGTTTCTCGTCAAGACGCTGCTTGAGAACATCGGTAAGACGGTGGACGAGGGCCACCCGAAGCGCACCCGGCAACGGCTTGAGAAAGCGCTCAACCGGCTGGCGAAAGATCTGGTGATCCAGAGCTGGCGCTGGGATCGGGAAGCGCGGCCGAGCGAGGAGGAATGGCTCGGCTGGGGCGTTGAGGTGGAGATGCCTGATTATGTGCGGCGGCAATATCAATACATCGGCAATCCGAACCGGCCGGCGTTGCCGTTGTCGCTGCCGCTCGAGACGGAAGTGGTGGATGTGACGCCGGTAGCGACGGCCACCGCCACAGCAGCTGCGCCCGCACCGGCCAGCGAAGCGAGTATTTCACCCCTCGGCATGCTGATGGATTACCGCCTGCGCAACGATATTTCGCAACAGGAAATGGCCGAGAAACTGGGCATCAGCCAGAGCTATTATTCCCTGCTCGAGCGCGGCAGCCGCAAGCCCAGCACGTCGACGGAAAGGGCGATTTTGCGGTTTCTCGCCGAGCAGCAACGGCAAAGTGACTTGTCATAATTTGTCATAAGCAGGGTCGGAACCCTGGCGGAAACGGCAAAATAAGTCCTTTGTTTTCAATAGGCAGTCATAAAGCCATTCCGATTAAGTTAGGAGGGGGTCTTAAGTTAGGAGAGGGGGGTCTGACGCGGAAATCACGGCCAAAGTCGGCAAGTGATTGATCTGGAAGGGGTAATAAGTTGAGAGGGGGTCTTAAGTTAACAGGGGGTGGGGCTTGTCATAAACCGGGTCGGAACCCCGGCGCAAAGTAGTCGGAACCCTGGCGCAAAGTAGTCGGAACCCTGGCGCAAAAGTGGTGTTAAGTCTTTATTTTTCAGTTGTTTCCAAAACCTAATTATAATAATAATAATTAAGTGCGCCCGGCTCGTCTCGCTGAGACCGCCGGGCCGAATACCGAAAGCAGCCCATGGCGATCCGCAGCTACGACCCGGTTCTCGAATTTGTCGCCGCCGAGCGAGAGGCGGAGCTGCTCGAATTGTTGCGGGCTCATCCGGTGGCACTGGGGGAGTTTGCCGAAAGTCTTGAGCCGGAACTGTTTGCCAGCTGTGGGGAAGAGTTTGCGAGCTGGCGGGAAGAAACCGGCCTGGTGAGTGGGGAACTGGCTGCGGCGGCGAGAGAGCGGATTGCCGGGCTGGTGGAGGAGCTGGGGCAACTGGCCGACCGGCGGCGGATCGCCCGGATGCAAACCGAGCTGGCCGCGCAACTGTACGGCGAGGTGGACCCGGCGACGATCATCGACGGGCTGGTGGCGGGGGTGAGAGCGCTCGAGGCGGGCAGTTGGAGCGGGCGGCGCAACAGCAGCCGCAACCGGGCGGCGCTGCGGTCGGCGTTTGACTGGGGCGAGCAGGTAGCGACGACGGCCATCGAGCGTCATGAGCAGCGCATGAAGACCGGCAAGCCGGTTACCGGGATTCCGATCGGCCTGGGGCAACTGGATCGCCTGCTGAATGGCTGGAACCCGGGGCTGCATGTGATCGCCGCGGGGCCGGGCGTGGGCAAGACGACGCTGAGCCTGCAGTTTGCCTGGACGGCGGCGCGGGAGGGCTTCCCTGCCCTGTATGTGAGCTATGAGAACGCGCCGGACAATCTGGCGCTGAAGCTGCTTTGCGCGCAGACGGGGCAATCGCCGGCCGACGTGGAGCGCGGCTACGGGGATGGCGAGAAGATGCGCGACGTGGTGGGCGAGCACGGCGAGACGCTGCGGCGCATGTACTTTGTCGAGGGCAATTCGCGGCTGACGCTGGCGCAGGTTGAGGCGATGACGCGAGAGATCAGCCAGAGCCACGCCGGGCGCACGCCGCTGGTGGTGTTTGATTACCTGCAGCGGGCCGCGCACGGGTTGGGCTATGAGCAACTGCGACACAACGTCAGCGCGATGACGGCGCAACTGCGTGAGCTCGGGCAGCAATCTCGCGCCGCCGTGATCGCCATCTCGAGCCTCAACCGGGCGAGCGGCGACTATGGCCGAGGCGGGGCGGCGCAGCTCGACAGCCTGAAGGAATCGGGCGACCTCGAGTATGGGGCCGATACGGTGCTGCTGCTGTATCCGCCGGCCGAGGGCCGGGCGACGCCGCCGGCGCGGGACGTCGAGGTGAAGATCGCCAAGAATCGCTTTGGCCCGGTGGGGACGGTGCGGCTGATTTTCAGGCCGGATACGGGCGTGTTTCGGGAAAGCACGTAGGCGGCTATGGGCGAACGCGGAGAAACGCTCAGCGACAGCGCGCTCGCCCAGGCGCGACCCGTGCGGGGCGAGGGGGGCAAGAGCTTGCGGGCGTTCTGCCCGTTTCATGGGGGCGACAAGCAGCGCAGTTTGCGGGTGGAGGTGGCGACGGGGCGGTTCCAGTGTTTTGCGTGCGGGGTGTGGGGTTATCTCGAGAGTGCGCGGGAGCAATTCAAGGCGAGCCAGCCGCGGGGGATGGGGGCGAGTTCCCTGCCCCGCAAGAAGCTGGCTGTGCCGAAGCCGCCGCCACCACCACCGCCGCCCGCGCCGATGGCGGGGCTGGCCGAGATCCTGGCGGGCTACCAGCGGGCCCTGCCGGGCAGCCTGGGCGCTGAATACCTGGAGGAGCGCGGGATCCCGCTTGAGTTTGCCCAGCGCTACGGCATTGGCTATGCGGCGCCGCGGCAATGGGCTCACCGGGGGGCAAATGGCGAGCCGGTGCGCGATTACCGCTACGGGAGGCTGGTGTTTCCGCACACCAACCCGGCGGGCGAGCTGGTGAACCTCTACGGCCGCGCCGTGGGCGAGCGGGCGCCGAAGCAGCTGCGGCATGATCATCTGGCGGGGGCCAAGGGATACTTTCACGCGGCGGCGCTGGCCGGGCCGGGGCCGGTGTATGTGTGCGAGGGGCCGTTTGATGCGCTGAGCCTGATGCTGGCGCGGCCGGGGCTGGAGGCGGTGGCGATCTTTGGGGTGCAGGGGTGGCGGCACGACTGGGCGGCGGGGTGTCGGGAGGTGGTGTTTGCCCTCGATGCCGACCCGGCGGGCACCCGGGCGTGGAAGGCGCTGGCGCGAGAACTGGTGCTGCGCGGCAAGACGGTGCGGTACCTGGAGGCGGAAAGCTACGGTGGGGCCAAAGACGTAAATGAAGCGTGGATTGCGGGAAATCTGGAAATTGAGTAGGGTTTGGGTTATTTTGGTGAGAGTCTCATCACTGTAGTGAGGCGTAAAAACCGTGAGGCAGTACCTGACAACCGCCCAAGTGGCGCAAACCCTCGGAGTCTCTCTAAACACGATCTACCGCTGGCTGAAGGCGGAAAAGATCCCGGAGCCGTATCGCAACCCGGAGAATAACTACCGGTTGTGGACGGTGGAGGACCTCGAGCAGCTGCGGGGGTTGTGTTTTCCCTACCAGCGGCTGAAGAAATCTAGCGGCGAGGACTAAACCATTGATTCGACTCGTGATCGCCAACCAACGCGGCGGTGTGGGCAAGACGACGGCGGCCGTCAACTACGCCTACTACCTGTCAGAGGCCGGCTACCGGACGCTGCTGATCGACACCGACAGCCAGGGCTCGGTGGGGCTGATGCTGAACCTCAAGCCCAAGCATTACTTCAACCACCTGCTGGTGAACAAGTTTCACATCGATGAGTGCGTTGTGCCGTTTACCGAGCGGCTGCACGTGGTGTGCGGCAACAAGGACACGGTACAGGCCGAATCGGCGCTGGCCGGGGCGGTGGTGCGCGAGCTGGCGATGAAGATCATGCTCGAGCCGTATGAGACCAACTACGACGCGGTGATCATCGACGTGTCGCCGTCGATCAACCTGCTGCAGACGGCGGCGATGGTGTATGCGAGGAACGTGCTGATCCCGGTGAACATGGATCTGCTGAGCCTGAACGGCGCCAACGCGGCCTATGACATGATCCGGCTGCTTAATGACCTGATCAAGGCCGATATTCGCGGCATCGGGCTGATGCCCTGCCAGGTGGACCAGCGGTTGAGCATCACGGCGCTGGTGCAACAGGGGCTGGCCAAGATGAGTCAACTGTTCCAGGTGCCGATTCTGCCGGGCATCCGGACGGATCAGGCGGTGAACCGGGCGTTTCGGGCGCGGCAGCCGCTGCTCAAGTTTGACCCGCTGGCCAAGGCGAGTCAGGATTACCTGACCGTGTTCCAGCAGATCACCGAGATGATGGGCGGCAAGCCGGCGGCCGAGAAGGCCGCGGTGGCCACGACGGGGACCGAGTAGGCACGGAGGACCGGGGATGGCGCGCAGCAGCAAAAGGCCGATGGCGGAAGACTTTGACGTGGCGGAGTTTCTCCGGCCCACGGATACGGATCTGCGTAGCGCGCTGAGCACTTTGCTGGGCAATCAGGAGCCGGAGGCGGAACCCCCTGTTAAGTTAACACCCGGTCCTAACTTGATACCCGGTCTTAACTTAACACCGGGTCCTAAGTTAGAACCGGCTATTGAGTTAAGACCGGGTCCTGAATTAAAGACTGTCGAGGAGACACCGGGCAAGCGGCAGTTTGCCGTACGGCGGGCCGAGCGGGTGGCCGACGGGCATAGTCGCGCCGAGCATCAGGTTTACCAGGCGCTGTGGGACAACGGCGAGGAAATAGGCGAAGGCGGGCAGCTACGGCGTATCACCGTGGGCTCGGCGACGCTGGGGCGGCTGGCCGGGTTGTCGGAATCGAATGCGCGGATCAATCTGCGGAATCTGATTCGCAAACTGGCGGTGGAGGAGGAGCAGACGTATGTGTGCGCCAGTGGGCGGGGGCGGACGTATCGCGTGTATGGGGAAGAGGCGGTGATGCGGCGGCGGGCGGTGGCGGGGATGGAGTGGTTTACCAAGCGGACGCTGGCGGTGGTGTTTGTGCATCCGGAAACGGGAGACCCGGTCTTAAGTTAAGACCGGGTGTTAAGTTAGGACCGGGTCTTAACTTAGACGGGGAAGGCGGCGGTGTAGGGGGCGGTGAGCGAGGGTTCGCGGCCGAGGGCGCAGGCGAGGGCGAGCAGTTTTTCAAGCAGCGCGTAGTGGGAATCAAAGCGGATGGTGAGCTGGCCGGGGGTGAGCTCGATGCCGGGGGGCAGGGAATCGAGGGCGGTATTGGCGATGGTGGCCGGGGCGGCGACAAGGACCGGGGGCTGGCGTTCAAACTCGGCGGCGTAGGTGGCCAGGCGTTGGGCGAGCTCGCGCCGGCGGAGGATCTCGCGCTGGGCGGCGGTGGTGCCGGCGGCGGTGAGGAGAAACTCGCGGAACTGGGCGGGGCTGGTGACGCAGAGATTGCCGAGGCGGTGGTGGGGGCAGGATTGGAGGATCTGCTGGGCGCGGCGGGGGCCGACGGCGAGCAGTTGCTGGATGTCGGCGCGGGTGAGCCACGGTGGGGCCGTGGCGGGGCGCTGGTCGAGCTGGGTGAGAATGTGGGGCAAATTGGCAAACCAGGAGGGTTTATCGGGCATGGGGGTGGCGACAACGATTATGCGCGATAGCGAAAAATGTAGCAAGCTGGGGGGATAATAGGATTTATCCGACTGGGATCAGACCTCGAGACGGATGTCGCCGGCGGGTGGGGGCGTGACGTGAGGATCGAGCGCCTGGCGGTAGAATTCCGCGGGATCGGCGCAGGGCTGCCAGCCGAGCACCTTTTTGGCGAGCGAGCAATCGAGGGGGGCGCTCATGGCGAGGCTGGCGAAGTCACGCAGGGGCGGAAACGAGACGCGGCCGCGGCGGACGACGTACTTGACGGCGTAAAAGAGCAGTTCGCGGGCCTGGATCTGCCAGATGGGGCGGGGAATCAGCCGAAAGGGCCGGCGCGTGGCGGCGGCGATGCGCTGCATGTATTCCTCGACGGTGGGGCGGACGTCGCCGGCGAGATTGAACGTCATGCCGTCGATGCCGGGGGTGGAGACGGAGAGAAACAGCGCCTGGGCGACGTCGGTGGCCAGCACGCAGGGCAGGGGATGGCGGCCGGAGCCATAAGCGAGCACGCAGGTATCGTTGACCGGGTCGCCAAAGGCGCCGTGAACGAGGCGGCCACCGGGGCCGAGCACGACGCCGGGCCGGTGGATGACCACGGGCAGCGAGCGTGAGCGGTGGAGCTCGAGGAGGGCTTTTTCGGCTTCGAGCTTGGCGCGGCCGTAAAAGCCGCGGGATTCGGGTTGGGAATCGTAGCCGTCTTTTTCGGTGACGGTGGCCGAGCCGCCGAGGTAGACGGCGGAAATGGAGCTGGTGTAGATGAGGCGGCGGACGGAATGGGCGAGGCAGGCCTCGGCGACGTGCACGGCGCTGTCAACGACTTCGGTTTTCCAGCTCTCCCACTCGAGGCCGCCGAAGGGCATGCTGAGGTCAAAGACGATATCGGCGCCGGCGACGACGTCGCGCACCTGGGCGGGATTGGCGACCGAGGCGGAGCGGAACTCGAGCCGCGGGTGGCCGCTTGAGCGCATGCCGGCCGAGCGGCTGACGGCGATCACCTGATGGCCGGCCTCAAGCAACAGAGAACTGAGCGCGGACCCGATAAAGCCAGCGCCGCCGAAGATGACGATTTTAAGAGACATGGGAGAAGGCCGAATCGATGATTTTCTGGCAGGCTGCGACGACTTCAAGGCCCTGCTGGCCGGAGATGCGCGGGGTCTGGCGGCGGGCGAGCGAGGCGTAGAAGTCGGCGAGGCTGTTGCGTACGGAGATGTGTTGCAGCAGGTAAGGCTCGGCAAGGCCGAGGGCGCCACGGCCCCAGGCGACGAGGTTGCGCCAGCCCTGACGGCGCAGGGTGGCGGCGCGCTGGCGGGCGTCGTGGAAGTCGTTGGTCTGGATGTAAGGCGTTTTGGTGGACAGCACGCAGGTGCCGCGGCGGAGGTCGACCTGGGCTTCGCCGTCCTGGCCGAGGACGTGGACGGTGGAGACGTAATTGTCGGCCGAGAAGGTGAGATGTAGCGCGGCCGAGCCACGGGCGCAATCGAGGGCGGCGTTCCAGCGGCGGTGGAAGGTGACGCCGTTCTGCAGGGTGGCCGGCAGGGTGGCGAGAGCGCGGGCGGTGGTGACGGGCCCGAGCAGGCGGGTGACGAGTGAGACGGGGTGGGGGCCGATTTCCATCATCAGCAGGCCGGGGGCCGAGAACATCCAGCCGCGAGGGGGGATGGTTTCTGGCGGGGGGCCGGGCAGGGAATAGGACACGGCGACATGATCGACACCGCCGAGGGCGCCCGAGCGCAGCGCGGTGATGAGCTCGACCATGGCGGGCATGTAGGTGAGGTTGTGATTGACGCCGATTTGGCGGTTGGCCGTGGTGGCGGCGGCGATCACCTGCTCGCATTCGGCGACGGTGGCGCAGAAGGGTTTTTCAACAAAAATGTGCACGCCGGCGGCAAGACAGCGCGAGGCGGCGGCGGCGTGGGCCGTGGGGGGCAGCAGGATGTGGACGATATCGGGCCGGGTGGCGGCGATCATCTGTTCGAGATCGGTGTGAACGGCCGGGGCAGGCAAGCCCAGGGCAGTGGCTTCGCCGGCGAGCTGACCGGCGCGCCCGGCGTCGAGGTCGCAGATTGCCACCAGCGAGATGCCTGGCAGACGCGAAACGGCGGCGAGATGGGTGGTGGCGATGGCTCCGGCGCCGAGAAAGGCAACGCGGAATGAATAGTTAGACAAGGGTTGGGTTTCTTCATGATGCCATGAAGGGCGCTGGGGCGAGAATAGAGGAAATGAGACGAATCCGGCAGGCGCTCGAGCGCGCCAGAAACCATCGCGTGGTGCGCAATGCGGCGCTGATGTATCTGGTGCAGATGACGAGTTATCTGTTTCCGCTGCTGATTCTGCCGTATTTGTCGCGGGTGTTGTCGCGAGAGAAGTTTGGCCTGATTGGCTTCTCGCAGATGTTTCTGTTCTACTTCACGATCCTGACCGATTACGGATTCAACCTGACGGCGACGCGAGAGGTGGCCGTTGAGCGCGACAAGCCGGGACGGGTGAGCGACATCTTCAGCGCGGTGATGGTGGCCAAGGGTTTGCTGGTGGTGCTGGGGTGGTTGATTCTGTGGGGGGTGGTGCTGGCGACGCCGAAGCTGCGGCCGGATGCGCCGCTGTATCTGTGGTCGTACCTGGGGGTGGTGGGCAACTGGTTGTTTCCGTTGTTTCTGTATCAGGGGCTCGAGCGGATGGATCAGGTGGTGAAGCGGGATATTGCCGCCAAGCTGCTGGCGCTGCTGGTGATCTTTGGGCTGGTGCGCGGGGATGAGCAGTATTTGCTGGCGGCCGTGGCGCAGCCGGTGGCGGGGCTGTTGTGCGGGCTGGTGGTGCTGGGGCAGGTAAGAGGGCTGGGGGTGAGCTGGGCGTGGCCGGGGTGGGAGGCGGTGCGCGAGCAGTTGCGGCGGGCGTGGGTGCCGTTTCTGGGGCTGGTGGCGGTATCGGGGGCGGGTGTATCGAATGTGGTGGTGCTGGGGCTGATGGCGACGCCGGTGGAAGTGGCGGTCTTCAGTGGCGCCCAGCGCATCATTATTGCGCTGCGGACGCTGGTCTCGCCGGTGTCGACGGCCTTGTACCCGTATGCGAGCCAGAAGGCGGGCGAGGGCGAGGCGGCTTCGCTTGAGTTTGTGCGGCGGTATGTGTGGCTGCTGGCGGCCCCGTTTGTGCTGTGCGGGGTGGTGTTGCTGTTGGGCTCGCCCATACTGTTGCCGTGGTTTTTGGGCGAGAAGTATCGCGAATCCGTGCCGGTGCTGCAGATTATGGCGATGATTCCGGCGCTGTTTTCGATTGTGCAGGTGTATTCGACCTACTACATGCTGGCCTGCGGCTACGATAAGGAATGGATGAGGATCACGCTGACGGTGACCGTGTTTAATCTGCTGCTGATGTGCGTGCTGCTCTATCAGGTGCGCGGGGCGTATGCCATTGCCTGGACGGCGCTTGGCACCGAGGCGCTGGGAGCATTGCTGTACTGGATGTTCTACCGGCGGCAGGCGCGGGTAGTGTTGGCGCGTGAGGGTGTGGCTTGAGCGTGGCGCGGTTGAAGGTGGCGTTTCTGGTGGGTGGCGACAGCCAGAGCACGCGGGAATCGATTGAGGCGGTGTGCGCGGTGGCGGGTGTGGAGCCGGTGGGGATTCTGCTCGATACACATCGGTCGCCGCTCAAGATCCGGCTGCGCAATCTGCGGCGCAATGTGAGCCGCGAAGGCGTGGGGTATGGGGCGCGGCGGCTGCTGGGGGTGGTGCGCGACTGGCTGGACGGCATGGCTGATCGCGTGGTGGATCAGAACGAAGTGGAGCAACTGATGCGGCGGGCTTTTCCGCGGCAGGCCTTTACGTTGCCCGAGCTGGCGGCAAAGCTCGGCTGTCCGCTTGAGCGGGTGGGGAATCTGAATGGGCCGCTGGCGGCCGAGCGGTTGCGGGCGCTGGGGGCGGATCTGGGCGTGGTGTTGGGGACGCGGGTGTTGAAGCGGTCGACCTTTGGGGTGCCGCCGCGGGGATCGATCAATCTGCACAAGGGCGAAGTGCCGCGGTTTCGCGGGATGCCGCCGGCGTTCTGGGAATTGTATGAGGGCGTCAGCGAGGCGGGCGTCACGGTGCATTACGTCGATGACGGGCTGGATACGGGCGCGGTGATTGGCACGGGTAAAGTAAAGCTGCATCCGCGGGAGACGCTGATGAGCCTGCGGCGCAAGCTCGATGAGCTGGGTAGCGCGGTGCTGGCCGATACGGTGGCGCGGCTGGTGGAGGGCGAAGTGGTGGGCGAGCGGCAGCCGGCCGGCAACTGGCCGACGCGGACGCGCCCGACGGCGGCCCAGGTGCGTGAGCTTGAGGCGCGGATCCCGGGTGATGGGGCCGATAGCGACGTGCGGCGCATCGTCAAGACGGCGCTGCATCTGGGGCAATACTACACGGGTATCTGGTGGATGCTGCGCCACTGGCGCACGGGCCGGAGCGGCCGCGGGGGCATTATCCTGCACCACCGTGTGAACTCGCGCAGCTGGGATGCGTTAACGACACAGACGCGAGTGCTGGCCGAGCAGGTGGTGGCGCTCAAGCGGTTTTACCGCGTGGTGAAGACGACCGAGCTGGTGGGCTGGATCCGCGAGCGGCGCAAGCTGCCGGACGGGACGGTGGCGATCCATTTTGATGACTGTTACCGGGACGTGTACCAGTGTGCGGCGCCGGTGCTGCATGCGGCGGACGCGCCGGGGATGATGTTTATCGCGACGGGGTTTATCGATACGGATCGCGTGTTTGCGCATGATGAGCAGAAGTACGCGCTGCGGTATGAGAACTTGCGGCATGAGGAAGTGAGCGCGCTCGAGAGCTATGGGGTGGAGGTAGGAGCGCACACGGTGAACCATGTGGATCTGGGTGTGATTCCGGCCGAGCAGGCGCGCTGGGAGCTGGCTGAGAGCAAGCGCAGGCTGGAGGAGCTGACGGGGCACGAGATTCGGGTGTTTTCGTTTCCGTTTGGCAAGGAGAGCAATATTCGCGAAGAAGTGCGGCAGATGGTGCGGGAAGGCGGCTTTGAGGCGTTGTTTTCGGCTCATGGCGGGTTTATCAGCAAGGATTCGGATCCTTATGACATCCACCGTTTTGGCTGCAATTCCCGCTACCGGGCGATCGATTTGATGATGGAGCTTGAGGGGATCTCGCTCTATCACTGGGGTCAGCGCTTGCGGCGTCTGTTGGGGAGATAGGCAAGCAGGGCGCCACCGGCGAGCCAGAGGGTGGAGGGTTCGGGGACGG
>CAZBTA010000019.1:0-11702 GCA_964494515.1 uncultured Bryobacter sp. | reverse complement strand
CTGGCTGGGGGCGAGGAGTAATTCTCCCTCAAACAGGGGAAGTACTTTGTCGTTGTTGAGGGCGCGGACTTCTACCCATGCGCTGGATCCCGAGGTGTACCACATCGACTGGTTATAGGTGGCGTATACCAGCAGGCTGAACATGTCGCCCGGCGTATAGGCCACCCGCTCCACACGATAAGAGGGCGCGCCGGCGCTGAAATCCACAAAACGCGTGATCTCCAGATAGGTTTCGCCAGATGTTACCGCTGGTAACGTGAAGAACTGCAGATCGCCCGTCGCCTGGCAGCTCACCCCGGCCATGCTGTTGATCTGATACGGGGCTGATACCGAAAGCGAATACCGTAGAGCCCCAGCCGCGGATGCTTGCTGTTCCACCAACTGGCCCTGACAGCTGGCGTCACCCGCTACCGTCAAGGTGGCCGCCTCCAGGGTGGCCGTCAGCAAGAAAACAAAAGCAATCCATCCGCGAAATAACATTCGTAAAGCTCCGGGGTATTTGTCCCATGGCAGGGACAATCTGATTGTGGAGGGTAGAAAACGGATTTACAGTTGGACCCCGGTACTGATTGCAAGGGCAAAGTACTCAACCGGCAAAACTAGCAGGAAGGGAGTAAGTGTTGGTAAATGGAGAGGATATTCCTGCGGTACTGTTGCGGGGAAAAGCGGGATTGGGCGGTGTGCAGCGCGGCGGCAGTGAGGCGGGTGCGCAGGGCGGGGTCGGCGACGAGGCGGGCGAGGTTGGTGGCAAGGGCGGCGGGATCGGAAACCGGTGACAGCAGCGCGTCCTGCTCGTGGGTGATGATCTCGGGGGTGCCGCCGGCGCGGGTGGCGGCGATGGGCACCTCGGCGGCCATTGCCTCGAGGATGACATTGGGCGAGCCTTCGCTGTGTGAGGGCAGTACGAAGATATCGGCGCGGCTGAACCAGGCGCGGGTATTGGCCTGATAGCCGGGCAGGAGCACATGCTGCTCAAGGCCAAGGCGGGCGCGCAACTGCTCAAGCGGCTGCATCTCGGGGCCTTCGCCAGCGATGGCGCAGCGCCAGCCGGTGGGGATGGAGGCTTTGAGTTGGGCGAGGGCATGCAGGAGATCGGCGTGGCCCTTCTCGCGGGACAGGCGCCCGGCGGTGAACAGTAGTAGCTCTGTTGGGGCGAGGCCGAACTGCTGGTTGATTTGATCCAGCTCGACGGCGGGGGCGGCGGTGAAGGGACCGACGGAATTGTGCAGCACGGCGATGCGATCGGCGGCGACGCCATAATCACGCAGCCGGGGGGCGAAGGCCTGGCAGACGGTGACGACGCGGGTGGCCGAGCGCAGGCTCCAGCGGTCGAGCTGGTTGTAGGCGAGCATCTTGAGATCGGTGGCGGTGTAGCCGTGCTGGAACGAGATCCAGGGATAGCGCTGGTGCAGGCCGCTTGCCTTGATCAGAAAGTTGGTTTTGACGTTGTGCGATTGCAGGATGTCGGGGGCGACGCTGGCGGCGAGGGCGGGCAGGCGTTGGAGCAGCGACAGATCGTAGGGGCCCGATTCGTCGAGAAAGTGAAAGGGTAGGCCGAGTTTTTCCACCGCCGCGGCAAAGGGGTTTACCACCGGCCCGCCCGGACGCCGGTACGTCACCAGAACAGGTGATATGGGGCGCGGCAATGCCTGGCCCTCCGGGGAGATCAGCCACTGGCAAAAGCCCAGCAGATTCTTGACCGGGCCCGTGATCGCGTTGGCCTCAATGACGATGAGCAGGCGTAGCGGTTGGGGGAAATTGTTTGGCAAATCAGTATGTTACACAGAGAAAGCCCGGCAAGTTGGTAAAATCGAGCAGGTCGGACGGGGAAGACGCAGCGCAAACATGGATAGCGGCAACGAGACAGAGATCGCAGAAAGACAGAACGAAGGCCTGGTGACGGCGGCGGCGGCTACCGGAGCCGGCTGGGTGAAGCTGGTGCGGTTTTTGGGCGTGGTGCTGCTGATGACGGGGATGACGGTGGCGCTGCAGTGGAAAACGGGTGTTTACTCCTCGGAACTCAACGGCTATGCCGACGAGGCGGCGCACCTGATCACTGGCTTGATGGTGCGGGATTATCTGGTGAGCGGGATTGGCGAGTCGCCCCTGCATTTTGCTGAAAATTATTACCTGCACTACCCGAAGGTGGGATTTGGCATCTGGCCGCCGCTGTACCACTTTGTGGAGGCGGCGTGGTTTCTGGTGACGCCGCCGGGCAAAACGTCAGCATTTGTATTGCAGGGTTTGATCACGGGCATGCTGGCGGCGTGTGTGACGTGGATGGCGTTGCCGTATGGGTGGTGGATTGCGCTGGTGGCTGGGCTGGGGCTGATTGGATTGCCGACGGTGCAGACGTTTACCGGCATGGTGATGGCCGATAACCTGATGTGCCTGGTGGCGTTTCTGGCGATGATGGTGTTTCGTCGTTATGGGGAGTACTGGCAGCGGCGGGATTTGTACGGGTTTGGGTTGCTGGCGGGTCTGGCGCTGATGACCAAGAGCAATGCGGCGGGCCTGGCGTTGTTGCCGGTGGTGAGCCTCGTGTTATTGCGGCAGTGGCGGCGGATTGTGAGCTGGCCGATGGTGGTGGCCGGGACGGTGGCGCTGGCGGTGGCTTTGCCCTGGCAGCTGCTGGTGATGCGATTCTGGACGAGCGCGACGAGCGCGAGCAAGTATTCGGTGGATTACGCGCTGCTGATGTTGCAGGTGCATCTGTCGATGTACATGAACATGCCGGGCGTGGTGGCGTTGTCGCTGGCCCTGTATGGCATTGTGACGCGGGTGCTGCTGCCGTACTGGCGCGGCAAGGTGGAATCGAAGTGGGCGGCGCTGAGCGGGTTGGTGGTGGGGATGTTTCTGTTTGGTCTGGCGCCGTTGCCGCCGGAGCCGCGCTATCACGTGGGGTCGATGGCGGGCATGCTGGTGTTTGCGGCGGCGGGGCTGTGGGATCTGGCGGGGATTGCCGAGAGACGGCTGGGCCGGTGGGGTGGATTTGTGGCGCTGGGGGCGGCGGTGTTTCTGTATCTGGTGACGACGCCACAGGTGACGCAGCGGCCGCCGGTGGGCTATGGCGAAGTGGCGCGGCGCATTGCGGGGGACCCGGCGTTTCGTGACGCGGTGGTGCTGGTCTCGAGCGAGAACATGGGTGAGGGGATGATGATCAGCGAGATTGCGCCGCTTGAGCTGCGGCCGAGCCGCTACATTCTGCGCGCCACCAAGATGCTGAGCCGCAGCCGCTGGAATCTCGACAAGTATGAGTTGCTCTACAAGGACACGACGGAGATGGAGCAGTTTCTCGAGTCGATTCCGGTAAAGCTGCTGGTGTATGACACGACCAAAGGCGTGATGGACATGCCGCATCACCGGGTGCTGGCCGAGCTGCTGGAAAAGCGCAAGGACCGTTGGCGACTGGTGGGGGTGTATCCGCAGCAGACGGCCCCGGCCGGGGGGCAGCTGTTTCTCTATGAGTTGTTGGGTGAGGACGGCAAGCCGCGAAAACCGATTACGATTGATCTGAAATACACGCTGCAACGAAAGCTTGGTAACGACGGCGGAAATTGAGGATGAACTGGCTACGGCGTCTTGGCGAACCCGGCAACCGGCAGTGGTTTGTGGGGTTGCTTGCCATCGCCTGGCGGTGGCGGGGATGATGCGCAAGCGGCCGGCTAACGACTGAAGCGGTGACGCAGGCCGAGAAACAGCCGTTCGATGCAGTAGTAGGAGAACAGGCTGGTGACGGCGACGGCAAGCAGATTGAGCGGAAAGCCGATGCCGAGGCCGGTGGGTTCGTAGTCGAGAAACAGTTCCTGCCAGAGATAGAGCGAATAGCTCATGGCGCCGATGTAGGCCATGGGACGGGTGTTGAGCAGCTGGCCAGTCGGCGAGGCGGCCTCGCGAACGCAATAGTCTAGCAACAGAAAACAACCGGCGTTGGCCACCGACTGGCCCACGATGTAATAGACCGGCAGGCCGATTTTGTAGGTGGCCGCCGAGGCGCCGAGCAACACCGCCGGCAACAGCAGATAAAGCGGGTGGGCCTGCAGGCGGCGATACCAGCCGAGATCGCCGAGGCGATTGTAGTAACCCGCCAGCAGACAGCCGCAGGCCAGCGCGTCGGAGACGGCCTGAAACTGACGCCCGAGGGCGGTGGGCGTGGCGGCAAAGCCGAAGTACATGACGGCGCGGATGAGCGGGGCGGCCAGTACGAGCAAGAGCGCCCCGCCCATGGCGCGCCGCGAACCAAGCCAGAGCACCAGCGCCGGCCACAACAGATAGAACTGCTCTTCGACGCTGAGCGACCAGGTGTGGTTGAGATACCAGGCGCGGTCCTGATGGTAGTTCATCGTGTAGGTGAGGGTGTGAAAGATGTCGCCGGGCTTGAGCACGACCATGCCGAGGGAGGCCAGGCCGATGACGGTAAAGACATAAAAATAAAAAGCCGGAAAGATGCGAATGGTGCGGCGGGCGTAGAAGGCGAGCAGCGAGATGGTGCCGTGGCGGGCTGATTCCTTGAGTAACAGCGTGGTGATCAGAAAGCCCGAGATGACGAAGAAAATGCGGACGCCGTAGTTGCCGATGTGGCCGAGCAGCGAGTAGAGGCGGGGCAGGGCGACGGGGTCGATGGCATGGGCGACGATGACCATCAGAATGCTGATGGCGCGCAGACCGTCCAGCGAGGGAATACGGGACGGGAGATTGGGGGTAAGGATGGAGGTTTCCCGAGCGTCCGGCTGCATGTCGCAGATTCGATTGTAGCCCGTGATACCTCTGGAGCCACGAATGTGGCACTTATACTGGGGAAGAAGTAAAGGGACAGGCCACGGGTGGTCGATAGAGGAAGAGATGGCGGAATTTTTCAAACACGAAAACGCGCTGGTGGAAAGCCAGAACATTGGCGAGCGGACGCGGGTATGGGCTTTTGCCCATGTATTGCCGGGGGCGCGCATTGGCACGGATTGCAATATCTGTGACCACGTCTTTGTGGAGAACGACGTGGTGGTGGGCGACCGGGTGACGGTGAAATGCGGTGTGCAGCTGTGGGACGGGGTGACGCTGGAGGACGACGTATTTGTCGGGCCGAATGTGACATTTACGAATGATCCGTTTCCGCGCAGCCGGCAGTATCTGAAGGCCGAAGAGTACCGCCGGACGCGGGTCTGCAAGGGCGCCTCGATCGGGGCGAACGCGACGATTCTGCCGGGCATCACGATTGGCGAGCGGGCGATGGTTGGCGCTGGAGCAGTGGTGAACCGCAATGTGCCGCCCGAGGCGGTGGTGGTGGGCAATCCGGCGCAGATTACGGCTTATGTGGGTGTGCCGCGGATGGCGCCGGCGCCCGATCATGTGACGCAGGCCGGCAAGGTGGCCACCGAGGTGCCGGGGGTGATGCTTTACACGCTGCCGGGTGTGGAAGACATGCGCGGCATGTTGAGCTTTGGCGAGGCGGGCAAGCACCTGCCGTTTACCCCGCAACGCATTTTTATGGTGTACGGGGTGCCGAACAAGGAGATTCGCGGCGAACACGCCCATCGCGAGCTCGAACAGTTTTTGATCTGTGTGCATGGGTCCTGCAGCGTGATTGCCGATGACGGGCGTACGCGGCGTGAATTCCGGCTGGATAGCCCTTCAAAGGGCCTGCATCTGCCGGCGCGGATCTGGAGCGTGCAGTACAAGCACAGCCACGACGCCGTGTTGCTGGTGCTTGCCTCGGCTGGCTATGACGCGGCCGACTATATTCGGGATTATGGCGAGTTTCGCCGCATTGTGGGGGTAGACGCTTGATCGTTCTGAATGATTTTCGCCAGCAGTGGGCTGAGACCGGCGCGGCGGTAATGGAAGCCGTGGCCAATGTCGGGGCCAGTGGCTGGTATGTTCTGGGCCAGCAGGTGAGCCGGTTTGAACAGGACCTGGCGCGCTGGTGGGGCATGGAGCATGCCATTGGCGTGGCCAACGGGCTGGACGCTATTGAACTGTCTTTGAAGGCGCTGGGCTGCGGCCCGGGCGACTTTGTGCTGACGAGCCCGATTTCGGCGTTTGCCACGCCGCTTTCGATTACCAAGCTTGGGGCGACGCCGATCTTTTGTGATGCTGACGCCAGTGGCCAGGTGGATCTGGCCGCCTGCCGGCGCACGCTCGAGCAGCGGCCCGAGATTCGTTACTTTGTGCCGGTGCACCTGTTTGGCCAGTGTCTGAACCTGGACGAGCTCGACCGGCTGCGGGATGACTTCAAGCTGGGGCTGGTGGAAGATTGTGCGCAGTCGATCGGGGCGCGCTATCGTGGTCGTCCCTGCGGCACGGCCGGACAATACGCGGCCACGAGCTTTTATCCCACCAAGAACCTGGGCGCCATTGGCGACGCCGGCGCCGTGCTGACCAACAGCGAAGCGGCCGCCGTGCCCATACGGCAGTTGCGCGATTACGGCCAGACGGCCAAGTATCGCCACGACATGCTCGGCTACAACAGCCGGCTGGATGAGCTGCAGGCGGCGATTCTGGCGCAGGCCTACCTGCCGCGGCTGACGGCATGGACCGAGCGGCGGCGCGAGGTGGCGGCGGCGTATCTGGCGGGGATTACCAACCCGGCGATCCGCTGTGTACCGGTGCCGGAAGGATCCGAAGGCGTGTGGCATTTGTTCCCGGTGCTGGTGGCTGCCGACCGCAAGCAGGCGGCCATGGCGCACTTCAAGGCCGGGGGCGTGGCGACGGGCGAGCATTATCCGCTGGCGCTGAACGAACAGAAGGCGCTTGAGCATCTGGCGGGCAAGTGGGGTTCGGATTGCGAGCAGGCCCGGGCATTCTGCCATGCCGAGGTTAGCCTGCCGATTCACCCCTATCTGACGGACGCCGAAGTGCGGCAAGTGATTGAAGTAGCCAACGGCTGGCAGGGCTAGGCGCGGCAATGCTGTCGATCGTGGTTCCGCTGTATCGCAGCGAGGAGAACCTGCCGGACCTGTTCCGTGAGCTGGGTCGCATTGCGGCCGGCGCGCCGGGCGAGGTGGAGCTGGTGTTTGTCAACGACGGCAGCCCGGACCGTTCGGCTGAAATCGTGGCCGCCGAGCTCGACCGATTGCCGGCGCCGGCGCAGCTGGTGCGGCTGAGCCGCAATTTTGGCGCGTTCTCGGCGATTGCGGCCGGGCTCAAGCATGCGCGGGGGGATTACTTTGCCGTGATTGCCGCCGACTTGCAGGAGCCGCCCGAGCTGACGCTGCGCTTCTGGGAAGAGATGAAGAGCGGGCGGGCCGAGGTGGTGTTTGGCGTGCGTGAGAATCGCAATGACCCGGCGCTGTCGATGCTGGCTTCGTCGATCTTCTGGTATTGGTACCGGCGGCTGGTGAATCCGGAAATCCCCGAGGGCGGCGTCGACGTGTTTGGTTGTAACCGGCAGGTGCGCGACCAGATCTGCGCGATGAAGGAAGTAGAAACCAGCCTGGTGGGCCTGTTGTTCTGGGTGGGCTTTCGGCGGGGCTTTGTGGGCTATGAGCGGCGCGAGCGCACCAAGGGCAAGAGCGCGTGGACGTTACGCAAGAAGCTCAACTATCTGGTGAACAGCGTATTCAACTTTACCGACCTGCCGTTGCGGCTGCTGATGAGCGCCGGATTGCTGGGCATTGTGTTTTCGCTGGTGGCCGGAGCGACGGTGCTATGGGCCAAGCTGTCAGGCAACATCATGCTGCCCGGCTATACAGCAACAGTGTTGACGATCATCTTCTTTGGCGCGCTGACGGCGCTGGGGCTGGGCATTGTGGGCCAATACCTGTGGCTGACGCTGCAGAACGCCCGGCAGCGGCCGCTCTACATTGTGGCCAACCAGCAGCTGAACCAACAGGATCCCCGCTAGAGCCAGCCACGCCAGCCGTAATCGATCCACTTGAGTGACTCGAGGGCGAGATCGGCGGCCACCTCAAAGCGCGAGGTCCAGCGATTGAGCCGCTTGCCGGCATCGGGGGCCGGCAGGGGCGACGCCTTGAGCCCGGCGCGATGCAGCGCGGCCGTGGCGCGGCGGCAATGGAAATCACTGGTGAGCAGATCGGCCGTTTGGGTGGGGCCCAGTAGCGCGGCCAGCCGCAGGGCCTGTTCGCGAGTGGTGCGGGAATCCTGCTCAAGCCAGATCGCACTCGGGGGAATGCCCTGCTGGATGGCGAAGGAACGCATGAGCGGCGCGAGGTTATGCCCGCTGAGCACGAGCCGCTGGTAATGCCCCTGACGCCACTGATAAACGGCGTTCACCATACGCCAGTAGGTATGCAACCCGAGCATGGGGCCTGATACTTCTTCGGCCGCCAGCACGATAAGCGTATCGCCGCGGCCGCTGCCCCAGGGGCCGGTGAGCAGCGTGAGCCAGGGCGTGAGCGGCGAGATGGGCGGCGGCAGCAGGATGACCAGCCAGCCCCCGAGGGCCACCCATAACAACAAGCGGCCGATGAGGGTGAGGCGGCGGCGCATAACGGACGGCTAGCTCTGGGTGGGCTTGCGCGAGGGCTTGCCGTGATTCTTGAAGTAGACTTCGGCCGGGTTGCCGAAGGCGAGGGCAAAGGGCGGGATGTCGGTGATGACCACGCTGTTGGCCCCGATGATGGCGCCTTCGCCAATGGTGACGCCCTTCATGATGTGGCTGCCGTTGCCGATCCAGGCGCCGCGGCAGATGCGCACGGGGCGGATGTCTCGCGGATCGAGGGGCGCGTTGGCGATGCGCAGATCCATCTGGCGGGGATGACCATCGCTGTCAGAGATGCGGCAGTCGTAGGAGATCAGCACGTCTTCTTCGATGACGACTTCGCGATTGACGGTGATGCTGAGATTCCAGTTGAGCTTGGTGCGATCGCCGACACGCAAAACCGGGTTGTCGAGAAAACGGCCGCTCTGGATGGCGATGTTGCCCCCGAGCCAGATGTCGTTGCCGAGGTGGATTTCCACCGGCCCGGCAATGAACGGCAAGCCGTCGAGCGAGACATTGGACCCGATCGAGGCGCAACGGCCCTGCAGCAGCGGATGGCGGTAGAACAGCGTCAGCAGCAGACGCGTAAAGCGGATGACGAAGAAATGGAACTGGTAGAGGGCGCCGAGCAGTGGTTTGACAAAAAGTGGGAACCGCGGGGAGCGAGGATACAAAAGAAAACGGGCCAAAGTGCCGATGAAGCGGAAGAACGGCGTGTCGCCACGCTTGATTTTAAGAAGGAGATCGTTCATTCCGGATGGTGGTTCTGGTCCTGTATGGGCCCTGGCAGACGCCTTTGGGGGCGATTTTGGGGTCCTTCGCTATAGTATAGAGGCAGAACAGAAACGCTGATAAAACGGAGGGAAAACCATGGAAAAAGAGGCATTTCTGGCCGAGCTTGCCGAGCTGGTGGAAGTGGAAGCGGGCAGCTTGAAGCCCGAGGACAAGCTGGAGGATCTCGAGAACTGGAATTCGATGGCGATGATGGGCTACATTGCGCTGGCTGACACGGCCAGCGGCAAGAAGCTGTCACCGCGCCAGATTCGCGAGTGTGAAACGGTGGCGGATCTGGCCCAACTGGCCGGCATCGGCTAGAGCACGTCATGAAAAATGCGCGGATTGCCGCCATTGAGTACCACCTGCCAGCGCAAACGCTGGATACGGCCACGCTCGCGGCGGAGCATCCTGACTGGAACGTCGAAAAGCTCGATCAGGCGAGCGGCATACGGCAACGGCGGATCGCCGCGGCCGGAGAATGTGCGTCGGACCTGGCGGTGGCGGCGGCCGAAAAACTGTTTTCCAGCGGGGCGGCGAGTCGGGAAGAGATTGATTACGTGCTGTTCTGCACGCAGAGCCCCGATTATCTGGTGCCCACGACGGCATGTGTGATCCAGCACCGGCTGGGCCTGCCGAAGAGCTGTGGCGCGCTCGATTACAACCTGGGCCACTCGGGCTATGTTTATGGCCTTGGGCTGGTGGCGGGGCTGGTGGCGAGCGGGCAGGCCAGCGCGGTACTGCTGTTGACGGGCGAGACCTATAGCCGCTACATCCATCCGGAAGACAAAAGCTCACGGGTGATCTTTGGCGATGCCGGCACGGCAACGCTGATCCGCGCCAGCGACGAGGCCGACACGATGGGCCCGTTTCTTTACGGTACCGACGGATCGGGCGCGGCGGACATCATGGTGCCAGCCGGCGGGGCGCGTCAGCCGCGTACAGAGGCCTCTGCGGTGGTGCATACCGATGAGAACGGCAACAGCCGCAGCGATAACGACCTGCGCATGAGCGGCGCCGAGGTGTTCAGCTTTACGCTGGGGGCCGTGCCGGCGAGCGTCAAGCAACTGCTGGCCCGGGCCGGCTGTGAGGTGAGCGACATCGATGCCTTTGTGTTCCATCAGAGCAACCGCTACATCCTCGAGCATTTGCGCAAGAAGTGCGGCATTCCGCCCGAGAAATTTGTGGTGGCGCTTGAGGAGTGTGGCAACACGGTGAGCAACAGCATCCCGCTGGCGCTCAAGATGGCCCGCGAGCAGGGCCGGCTGCTGGCAAACCAGCGGATCGCGCTGGTGGGCTATGGCGCGGGTTATTCCTGGGGGGCGACGCTGGTGCGATGGTAGAGGGCAATCTGGCATGGGTTGCCGTAGGAGTACTGGCGGCGCTGATTGCCTACATCCTGGTGGGTTATCCGTTGCTGCTGCGCGCCGTGGCGAGCCGCAAGGGCCGCCCGCACCGCCGGGGCGAGATTACGCCAACCATCAGCACGATCATTCCGGCCTATAACGGCGAGAAGTTCCTGCGCGCCAAGCTCGACAGCGTGCTGGCGCTCGATTACCCGGCCGGGCAGATGGAGATTGTGGTGGTGAGCGACGGGTCGACCGACGCGACCGATGCGATAGCGCGTGAGTATGCCGACCGTGGCGTACGGCTGCTGCGGGTGGAACGTGGCGGCAAGCCAGCGGCGCTGAATGCGGCGATTCCGCTGGTGACGGGGGAGATTCTGCTGTTGACCGACGTGCGCCAGCATCTGGAGCCGCAAAGCGTGCGGCGGTTGGTAAGCGCGTTTGCCGACCCGGAGGTGGGCGTGGTGAGCGGCGAGCTGGTGATCCGCAATGCGCAGAGCGGGGCGCAGGCCGAGATTGGGTTGTACTGGCGATTTGAGACGTGGATGCGTGACCAGTTGAGCCGCATTGATTCGATGTTCGGGGCCACGGGGCCGTTCTATGCGATACGGCGGGAGCTGGCGGTGGAGATTCCACCGGACATGCTGCTTGATGATGTGTATTTGCCGCTGACGGCCTACTTTCGCGGCTACCGGCTGGTGATGGAGAGCGCGGCGCGGGCCTACGATATTCCCACCTCGCGGGATACCGAGTTTGCCCGCAAGGTGCGGACGCTGGCGGGCAACTATCAGATCCTGCAGGCGTTTCCGGCATTGCTTGGACCCGGCAACCGGATGTGGCTGCACTTTGTTTCCTATAAGCTGGGGCGTTTGCTACTGCCCTGGTTGCTGCTGGCCTTTGCGGTGAGCTCACTGTTGGTGGACGAGTGGGCGCGGTGGTGGCTGGTGGGGCCGCAGTTGTGCGGCTATGGATTGGCGTTGGCCGATGACTGGATTCCGGCCGGAAACGCGCTGAAGAAATTGAGTTCACCACTACGGACATTTGTGGTGATGATGCTTGCCGCCATGCTGGCGCTGAAGGTGTTTTTTGTCCCCCCGCGGACGTTATGGAAGGTGACTTCGGCCAGCACGCCGAAAGGAACGGCCTGA
>CAZBTA010000018.1:35926-36731 GCA_964494515.1 uncultured Bryobacter sp. | reverse complement strand
GGGCGACGAGCAGTTCCTCAGGCAGCGGCATGTTGGTGACACGCAGAAACTCGCCGAGCGCCTTGTCCATGGCCTGGATGTGAGTGCGAGTCTTGGCGGCGTCCTTATCCTTGTTGGCGGCGGCGAGGGCACTGAGCCAGTGGCGCCAGGCCTGGAAGCGCGGCTGCTGGATGTTGGGGATCAGCTTTTCGTCGCTTACGAGCGGCCACATCTCGTGCTGGGCTATGGTGCGGAGTGCGGCGAAGAAGCCCTGGCGGTAGGCGCCGAACATGTAGTCGGGCTTGGCGGCATCCGCGGGCGTGTCGCCGTAGGCCAGCAGATGGCGGGCGCATTCAAGCGCCTTGTTCGGCTGATTGTCCATCGAGTAGACCATGGCGAGGAAATGCACGTTGTGGCCATGATGGCCGTTGCCGTATTCCTTGTCCTGGCTCATATATTGCAGCTCGAGGCGCATGCAATTGGTGAAGGCCTGCTGGGCTTCCTTGAGCTTGCCCGTCTGGGCGTAGATGTGGCCGGGCATGTGGAGGGCGTGCGGGATCATCGGCACCAGGCGCGGATAGGCTTCGCAACTGGCCCAGGCTTCTTTTGCGAAGCTCGAGCCCTCGAAGCCGTGGATGATGTAGTGGTGCAGGCCGGGATGTTCGGGGGCCTCCGGTAAGAGGCTGCGCAGAATTTCGACAGATTCCATCGTGCCCTGGCGGGGCTTGTGATCGGGCAGATTGAAGCCACGCATGGTGGCGAGAGCGAGGTAAAGCTTGGCCTCGATCTCGTTGGGATAAACGGCGAGGATCTTGCGGAGGCCATC